>NZ_JBCGFB010000220.1:0-4697 GCF_038752175.1 Nocardia sp. No.11
CCGCGCGGACCGTCCCGCCGCCCTTGGCGGCACGCGCCGCCCAGCCGCCGTCGACGTCCTTGCCGGCGACCTTCTTCTCGTCCCGGGGCGTCGTGCCGCCGCGGGCGTCGGCTTCCCGGCGGCGCCGGCGATCGGAGGCGCTCATCCGATCACCTGACCCGGTGCCAGGCGCGCGCCGCGGGCCCAGTCGAGGGCGTTCATCATCTTCTTACCGGGTGGCTGGACCTGCCCGAGCCGGATCGCTGTGGTCGACGTGCCGACGAAGACGCCGGACTTGCGCACCTCGATCTCGCTTTCGGGCAAGGTTTCCTCCACCATCTCGACCGGGCCCAGTTTGAGCCGCAGTCCGTTCATCTCGGTCCACGCGCCGGGCGCCGGGGTGACAGCCCTGATGCGGCGGTGGATGGCCAGTGCGGGCTCGTCGAACCGGATCCGGCCCGCTTCCACGGTCACCTTGGGCGCGTAGGACACGCCGTCGGCGGATTGCGGAATCGCTTGCAGCGTCCCGTCTTCCACTCCGTCGAGGGTCCGCTCCAGCAGGACCGCGCCGCCCTCGGCCAGCCGACCGAGCAGCTCGCCCGAGGTGTCGGTGACGTTGATCTTCTCGGTCATCACGCCGTACACCGGGCCGGTGTCGAGCCCGGCCTCGATGCGGAAGGTCGACGCGCCGGTCATGTCGTCACCGGCGTCGATCGCCGCCTGCACCGGTGCCGCGCCGCGCCAGGCAGGCAGCAGCGAGAAGTGCAGGTTGATCCAGCCGTGGGCGGGAATATCGAGCACCTGCTGGGGCAGCAGCGCACCGTAGGCGACCACGGGGCAGCAGTCCGGCGCGAGCTCGGTCAGCGCGGCGACGAACTCGGGGTCGGCCGGCTTGCGGGGGGTGAGTACCGGAATGCCGTGCTCGTCGGCGAGCTGACCGACCGGCGAGCGCAGCAGCTTGCGACCGCGACCGGCGACGGCATCGGGCCGGGTGACCACGGCGATCACCTCGTGCCGATCGCTGTCGATGAGCCGCCGCAGCGACGGCACCGCGGGTTCGGGGGTGCCTGCGAAGACGACGCGCATCAGCGGCCACCGCCGACACCGCTGGACTCACGCACGGTGACGCCGTTGCGGAACCAGTCGGATTCGCGGATGGTCCGCATCGCGTCCTTCCGGTCGCCGGGCTCGAGCTTGCTGACGAACAGCACGCCGTCGAGGTGATCGGTCTCGTGCTGCACACACCGCGCGAGCAGCCCCTCGGCCTCGAATTCGACCGGCGCACCGGCGCTGTCGACGCCGGAGACCTCGACCCGCAACGCCCGGCGCACGTCGTAACGCACGCCGGGGATCGACAGGCAGCCTTCCGGCCCGACCTGCTCCTCGTCGCCGATCGCCGACCACTGCGGGTTCACCACGTGGCCCGCGGCGTCGCCGGTGTCGTAGACGAACACCCGCAGCCCGACCCCGATCTGCGGCGCCGCCATCCCGACCCCGCCGTCGTCGTGCATGGTCTCGGTGAGATCGGCGATGAGCTGACCGAGTTCGGCACCGAACTCGGTGACCGCATCCGCACGGGAACGCAGAATCGGATCGCCGAACAGGCGAACGGGCTGAATGGTCACGCGGCGGCTCCCGGCTGGACGAAGTGCGGTCGTCCCATTCTAGTGACCGCGGCCGATGCTCCCGCCCGGCGTGGTCGTCAGGAGTTCCCGGCGATGATCACCTGGGGAATGCCGGTGCCGAGCGCGACCGGTGTGCACACGGGCGCCGGCGCGTGGGCCGGATCCAGCACCCGCAGCAGCAGCTGCTGCACGAACGGGTCGTAGACCATGTGGAAGTGGCCGGTCAGGTCGTCGGCGCACAGATCCTGCAGGACCAGGTTCTCCGCGCCCGGGCCGTGCAGGGCGATGTTGTCGAAGGGCTGGATCATCTCGTCCACGCGGCTGCCGACGGTGACGTAGCGGACGCCGGGCACGGTGTCGCCGCCCGCGTTGAGCTCGACCATGAGCGGCTCGCCCTGCGCCTGCTGGACCGCCGCCGTCGAGGTGACCTCGGCGAAGACGTCCATCATCCCGGGCACCGCCTGCCCCACCGGGACCAGGCCGTACATGACGCCGCCGTAGCTGGGCGAGGCGAGGCCGACCCAGGTGCCGACCTTCGCCGCCCCGCCGAGCTTGTTGACGTAGTAGCGGCTGACCGTGGCGCCCTGGGAGAAGCCGACCAGGTCGACCTTCGTGGTCCCGGTGACCGCCAGCACGTCGTCGACGAACGCGGCGAGCTGGGCGAAGCTGACCCGCATGTCCTCGGTGCCGTAGGTGTCGGCGCCCGGCGCGCCGCCGTAGTTGAGCGCGAACACGCACATGCCCGCGTCCACGAGCTGCGGACCGATACCCGCCCAATCGGAGTACGCGCTCGAGTCGGTACCGTGCACGAGCACCACCGGACGCGGATGGTCGGCGGTCGGCTTACAGCCGAAATCGTTGACCCCCAACGGAACCGCGGCGGGATGCGTAGCGAGGTAGCGGGCGGCGGCGAGATGGTCGGTTTGCCGGGGACCCGGCTCGTTCGGCACCAGGGCGGGCCGGTATCCGGCCGGTTCGGCGGCGGCGGGCGAGGTCAGCGTCGCCGCGAACACCGCGGCCACGGCTAAGGCGATCGCGCCCGTTCGTCGCCTTTGTGCCGTTCCCCAAACCCACCTGCGCCGCGGCTGTTCCATATCCCAAAGAATTACACCGTCCGCACAGGTTTCGCACCCCCGGGAAGAGGGTATGAGTGCCCTGAATTATCGGGGGTCGTCCCCGGGCGTGACATCGTCCTCGGCGAGGATCCGATACAGCGCCCGCCGGGTCTCGGTGAGCACCTCGGCGGCCTTGGCCGCCTGCTCCGCCGTCCCGACCTGGGCGACCTGACCGACCGCGCCCATGACCTGCCCGACCAGGCCGCGCAGATCCAGCGCCTGGGCGCCGACGTCCTGCTTGACCTCGGCCCACGGGTCACCGAGTTCCTCGCGATTGGCCTCGACATAGGCCTTGCCCTCGCCGGTGAGCTGGGCGGTCTTGCGACCGGCCACCTTCTCGATGAGCACCAGTCCCTCGTCCTCCAACTGGGCCAGGGCGGGGTAGATCGACCCCGGGCTCGGACGCCAGATGTCGTCGCTGCGCTCGCGGATCTGCTGGATCAGCTCGTAGCCGTGCATGGGCCGCTCGACGAGCAGCAGCAGCACCGCGGCGCGCACGTCACCGCGCCTGCCCCGGCCGCCGCGGCCGCGTCCACGACCGAAGCCGGGACCGAAACCCGGGCCGAACCCGGGGCCGAAGCCCGGCCCGAACTCGGGACCGTGCCCGTGTCGCCCGCCCCGGCGGAACTGCCGCCGATCGGGACCGAATTCCGCGGGGCCGGGTCCACGACCGCGACCGAAGTGTCCGAATTCTCGATTCTCTGCGTTGTGCATGACAGCCTCCTCAGGCTCTCTCGTTGTTCTTGACGTTATCGACGATATATCGACAATGCATCGAGCGCAAGGGGTCCTCTGAAATCACCATGACGGAGCCGCGCCGGCCGATGCGCCTGGCCGAACTGGTCGCCTCGCTGTCGCCGGCCACCGACCTCGGCCCGGGCCAGCCGCAGGAGCACGTCTTGCGTCAGACCGTGCCGGCCACCCGGCTCGCCACCGCCGCGGGTCTGTCCGACGCCGATCGTGCTGCCGCGTACTACGTTTCACTGCTGGCGTGGGTCGGTTGCGTCGCGGACTCCCCCGAGATGGCGCGCTGGTTCGGCGATGCCCTGCGGATCAGGGCCGACAGCTACCGGATCGACAAGACCGGGCTGCCGATGCTGACCTTCCTGCTCGGCCACCTCGCCGCGACCGGCTCACCGCTGCACCGGATCTCGGTGGCGAGCCGGTTCCTCGCCGACATCGCCGAGCGCCTCGAGCTGCCCGCCGCGGTCCGCACCGCGCTACCGCAGGCCTTCGAGCGCTGGGACGGCCACGGCGTGCCGTCGGGTCTGCGCGGCGACGGGATCATCCCGGTGATGCGGGTGGTCCACATCGCCGACGACGCCGAGGTGCACGCCCGGATGGGTGGTGTCGAAGCCGCCATGCGCATGTTGCGCTCGCGCAGCGGCACCGAGTTCGACCCGGAACTGGTCGAGTTGTGCGTCCGCGACGACGGCGCGCTACTGGACGGACTGGATCGGGTCGACGCCTGGCAGCACGTCATCGACGGCTGCGCCGCGCTCGACAGACCCCTCCCCGAGACCGAACTCACCGATGTGCTCACGGTGTTCGCCGACTACGCCGACGCGAAAGCCACCTAGTTCCTCGGCCATTCGCGCGCCGTCGCCGATCTGGCCGCCGCGGCGGCCCGCGAATACGGACTCCCCGCCGACCAGGTGACCACGCTGCGCCGGGCCGGGCTGGTGTGCCGGCTCGGTACCATCGGCGTCTCGACCGGCATCTGGAACAAGCCCGGACCCCTGACCGCGAGCGAACGCGAACGCATGGTCCCCTACCTCACCGAACGCGTCCTGGCCCGCAGCCCCCACCTGGCGGTGCTCGCGGGACCGGCCGCGATGGTCTACGAGCGGATGGACGGCTCCGGCTATCCGCGCGGGCTCACCGGCTCGATGCTGCCGCCGACCGCCCGGCTGCTGGGCGCCGCGCAGATGGCGCGCGCCCTCGCCGAGGACCGCCCGCACCGCCGGGCCGCCGATCC
>NZ_JBCGFB010000221.1:0-4637 GCF_038752175.1 Nocardia sp. No.11
AACTGCGCGGGCCGCAGCGGGAGCGCGGCGGTCGTCCGGAGCGCCCGCACCAGCGGACGCGGCTCGTCGAGCCGGATCGCGGGCGCCGGGGCGGTACCGAACAGCCGCTGCTCGAGCGCGCGGGTGGCGACGCCGTCGCCGACGCTGTGATGTAACGCGAGCACCACGATCGTGGTCTGGCCCGGCATCGCCGGGACACCCTCGATGCGATCGAGCACGTGGATCTGCCAGGGCGGCCGCGTCAGATCCATTCTCGTTGCGGTGATCTCGGCGATCCGGGCGCGCGCGTCGTCCCAGGTTCCGGCCCCCGGCCGCGTCAGGGTGACGTGCTCGCGCACCGACAGGGACGGATCGGGCACCCAGTACGGCAGATCCAGATCCATCGGCACGCGCTGGAGCCGTCGGTGGAACAGCGCCGCGTGCCCGATACCCGCCCGCGCCCAGTCCAGCACCTCGCCGAGGGTCAACGGTTCCCGGTCCGACGCGTCGGCGAAGTACACCCCGACGACGTTGGACAGGTGGCGGTCGGTCTCGTCGTAGACGAACACCGCGTCGCGCGGGCGCAGCTGCTCGGTGCCGACGCGCAGTTCGGCGCTCACAGGCCGAGTGCCGTCGCCATCATCGGCCACGACTCGTGCAGATCGTCTTCCCAATAGCCCCACGAATGGGTGCCGGTCGGCCGGAGGTTGTAGGTGATATTCGTGCGGCCGAGTTCGCGGGTGCGCTGAGCCAGATTGGCCGTGCAATACATCGTCGCCGCCTCGATACCGCCACCGACGATCATCTGATTCGTCAGAATGGAGGTCGGATTCTTTCCATTGATATGGACGCGCGGATTGTCGAGAGTATCGTGAATTCCGGGCAAACCCGTGCCGGCGGAAATGTACATCGGGATATTCGGCAAGCGGTGGGCCTGGACGAAGGGGTCGTGTTCGCGCCAGGCGGCGTCGGTGACCGGACCCCACATGTTCTCGACGTCGCCGCCGCCCATACGCACCACCGTCGAGACGAAGGCCCGCCCGATCGGGTCGCTGGTCATCGCGCAGCCGCTGTAGGCCGACACGCTGCGGTATAGATCGGGGGCCTGGATCGCGAGGTCGAGGACCGAGGTGCCCGCCATCGAGATGCCCGCCAGCGAGTTGACGCCGTTCGTCCCGAAGGCGGCGTCGACGACCGGCGGCAGTTCCTGGGTCAGGAAGGTCGTCCACATGTTGCGGCCGTTGTTCTCGAGGTTCTTGCCGAGCTTCTCGTCGGGGCGCAGCCAATCGGTGTAGTAGCTGAACGCGCCTTCCATCGGGATGACGACATTGACGTGTTTGTCGGCGAAGAACCCGCCCGCATCGGTCTGCCCCGGCCAGTTGGCCGAGTCCTCGCCGCCGCCCGCGCCGTTGAGCAGGTACAACGTCGGCGCCGGGGTCGAGGCATCGACCGGTCGCAGGACGCGCACCGCGATCGTGCGATCCATGGCGGGGGAGTAGACGCTGATGTCGGCGACCTGGCCGGATTCGGTCCGGCTGACCAGCCGGGCGCCGGGGGTGGCTCCGGCCTGCGCGGTGTCGACGAACACGGGCGTCGCGGCGACAGCCACGACGCAGGCGGCCGCTACGAGCGCGCGGAGCATGTCGATCTTCATGATGATGCGAGCCTGCTGACTTCTCGGGCGGATGCGGGGGCGGGCCGGTGGGCGACCTGCCCCCACGCCGCGCTGAAACTACGTGCGCTGGTGATTATTTGCCCGGGGTGGGCGTGCCACCGCTGACGGTGATCAGCGCCTGGATGAAGGGCAGCGCGGCATTGCTGAGGCTGCCGGCGCCGGTCTCCAGCAGTTCGTAGAGGGAACCCATGTCGTACTCCTGAGGGTCGGTGGGGTGGGCGGTTTACGGGAAGAAGGCTTCTACCGAGCCCAGGAAGACGGCGAGCAGGCCGTCACCTTCGGCCGCGGAACCCAAGCCCGCGATCGCCGCCATCATCAGCTCTGTCAACGAACCCATGGTCGAACTCCTTGCTTGATTGTCGAGAAACCTGAGGTCGGCGGGTGGATCAGCCGCCGATGGGCGTGCCACCGCTCAGGGAGATCAGCGCCTGGACGAGGGGCAGGGTGGTATCGCCGAGACTGGCCATGCCGGTCGCGAACATTTCGTAGAGGGAACCCATGTATTACTCCTGCGGGTGTTTTCGGATTACGGGAAGAACGCTTCGACGGAGCCCAGGAAGGTCTCGAGCAGAAGATCTCCTTGGTTCGCGGAAGCCATTCCTCCCAGTACGCCGAGTAGCAGCTCATCGAACGAGCCCATGCAGTATCTCCTTGCGCTGTTGTCATGCCCCCGAAAATGGGGTGGTCCCTCTTCCTGGGGCGGTCATCACGTCGTAACTCGATGTGATGCCGGTAACGTAGCGCTGCCGCCACAGTGTGGCAACCCGCTGTTTCACTCATGGTGATTCGTTCATTCTTTTCTTTCCTTCTGGAAGCTCCCCGACGATTGCCGTCGGGCATGGCGGAGCTACGTGTGACCTGTGGTTACGGCGACTGTCTGGTACGGCGACTCCGGGTGGACGCTGCGAACGGAGCTGTTCACGACGAGTGCGTCAAGTGGGGTGGATTTCGACCTGTGGTCGGCCTGATCTGCGATGAGTCGTCGTCGCGGGTGGGGCGGAGGGAGTTCTGATGGTGGCACTCGCGATGGGGGCGGTGTGCTGCGGGGGCGCCACCGCAGCGCCTGAAGTGAGTGGACGTGTGGCAACCGTCGCGCGCCGGCCTGTTCGCCGGTCCCCACTTTCCGCGGATTCGAGCAGTGTTCGGCATCCTCATTCTTCTCGCCGCGCGGTGTTGATCAGTTATTCGGTTCAGCTATTGATGCTGTGCTGCTCGGGTGAGAGGGGTTGTCGGAAACGGGGCGGAGGCGGACCGTGACCGGCCCGCCCCCGCGCTGTTTCGCTGTGTGCTATTTACCCGGCGTCGGCGTGCCGCCGCTGACGGTGATCAGCGCCTGGATGAAAGGCAGCACGGCATCGCTCAAACTGCCCGCGCCGGTCTGCATCAATTCGTAGAGAGATCCCATGGTTATTGTCCTTGCCTCGGGAGGGTCGCCGGACTCGTCGACGAGTCCGGCAGGGGGGTGTNTTCGTAGAGAGATCCCATGGTTATTGTCCTTGCCTCGGGAGGGTCGCCGGACTCGTCGACGAGTCCGGCAGGGGGGTGTCACCGGCAGTTTTTACGGGAAGAATGCCTCGACGGAGCCGAGGAAGACCGCCAGGAGTCCATCGCCCTCGACCATCGAACCCAATCCCGCAATGGCGGCCATCATTATCTCGGTCAGCGAACCCATGGTAAATCTCCTTGCATGATCGATGAGCATCCCGCCGGAAATGGAGGACCCGTCGGCCGGGATGGGGATCACAATCAGATCTCCTCTGCTGTGATGTGGGTAACGTAGCCCCGCTCATTTCCCTCGGCAAGGAAATCGGCCGATTCGCGAAATTCGAATCCAGATACTTCCTGGTGGAACTACTGGCCGGTAGTGGTGTCCTGTCACAGCCGATCGCGGCGTGACCTGTGCCGACGACCGGTCCCGTCAGGTCGACGGCGAACAATCACGTTCGCCGTCGACGCCGTCAATCCCCCTGGCGAGGAGCACGCCGGAGACGTGCCGGAATCCGGTACTGGCGGCTCACCGCGACCCTCACCGGCGCCACGGTGACCTCCGGTGCCGCCCACCTCTGGCTCTTCGACGCGCTGACCGTGTCGGTGGCATGAGAAAGGGGAGGCCGATGATCCGGCCTCCCCTTCGGTTCGCGACGACTCAGGGCACCACTTCGACGACGTCGCCCGGTTCCAGCCACTCGTAGTGCGCCTTGGCGCCTTCGGGCGTCAGCCGGATGCAGCCGTGGGACTGCTCCTCGGTGGGCCCGATGTGATAGGCGATGTCGCCGTTGAAGAACACCGCGTACTCCATCGGCGCGTTGTGCAGGGTGCTCCAGTGGAACGGCTTCTTGAACGCCACCTTGAAGACGCCGGGCGGGGTCTCGTAACCCGGACGGCCGTGCGACATCGGGGTCGGCCCGTAGGTCACCTTGCCGTTGTCCATCAGCCAGGCATTGTTGGTGGACAGCTGCAGGCAGGCGCGCGCCTTCTCACTACACGGCGCGACCACCGGCTCCGGCGGCGGCGCGGGAATGATCGCCGGAACGCCGGGCACATCGGGACCGCCGGGCCACAGCGGCTCGGCCTGCACCGGTGCCGCGACGGCGGCACCGGCGACGGCCGCGCACATGGCCGCTTGCGCGGCCCAGCGGGGGATACGACTACTACTCACGAAATCTTGCCTCTCTCGCCGCGCCCACCCCTGGCCGTCGTGCGCCCAGAACATGAGCTTTCAACATCGACACAAGCCTCGGAAACATAGAGGTAGGTGTGATCATGGAGTATTGCGATCGTGTTGAGCAAGCCCACGCGGCCGGCTGCGGCGTGCCGTCACGCGGCCCGCGCGCTCTCCGGCCGGAACGCCCGGGCGACCAACGGCGGCCGCATCGTCAGCGGGTGAGCTGATTGCGCAGCCAGGGGGCGGTTTCGACGCCGGGACCCGCAGGGCGCCGCTCGCGCTGACCGACCGCGCGGTGGCGTGCAACCCCCCGCTCGT
>NZ_JBCGFB010000222.1:0-4608 GCF_038752175.1 Nocardia sp. No.11
CGCGCCGTGCGCCAGGCCGTGCACGAACTGCGCGCCTGGCCGACCGCCGAGCTGCTGGCCCAGCGCCACCGCCGATTCCGGGCCTACGGCCTGGCGCGTCCCGAGGCCGCGGCGACCCGATGACGGCCACGATCCGCCCGTTCCGCCTCCGCCTTCCCTTGACGGCCCTCGGTCAGGTCCTGCGCTTGCCGGACCGGACCACCGATTCGACTCGCCCGCACCGAGATTCAGGAGAACCGATGACCGAGCCCGCCCTCAGCGAATCCGTCCAGCGGGCGGTGAGCGCCACCGACGCCGACCACAGCCTCGCCGTCCTGACCCGCCACGCGCTGCAGGTGCGCGCCACCGCCGCCGACCCGAGCTCGGTGACCGTCGCCAACGGCCCGGTCTCGTTGCGGGTCACCTGGGACGACCGGCCCGTCTCGGCTCCCGCCGTCGTCCCCGAGACCACGGGGCATCTCGCGCTCGTCACCCCGCCCGCGCCGGTCGAGTCCGCCGCGACCGGTGCGAACACCTTCGCCCTGACCGCCGAGACCGTCGGGGTGTTCTATCGGTCGCCGGAACCCGGTGCCGCGCCGTTCGTCTCGGTCGGTGACCCCGTCCGGGCGGGTCAGCAGGTCGGCATCATCGAGGCGATGAAGCTGATGATCCCGGTCACCGCGACCACGGAGGGCGTCGTCGCCGAACTGCTCGTCGACAACGGTGACGCCGTGGAGCACGGCCAGCCGCTGATCGTGTTCGAGGCGCTGCGGTGACCCGCCCCCTCCGTAAGGTGCTGATCGCCAACCGCGGCGAGATCGCGGTGCGGGTGATCCGCACCTGCCGGGAACTCGGCATCGCGACCGTCGCGGTGCACTCGGTCGCCGACCGGGACTCGGCGGCGGTCCGGCTGGCCGACGAACGCGTGCAGATCGGGCCCGCCCCGGCCAAGCGCAGCTACCTGTCGATCCCGGCGATCATCGAGGCCGCCCGCACCACCGGCGCCGACGCCATCCACCCCGGCTACGGATTCCTCTCCGAGGACCCGGATTTCGCCGAGGTGTGCGAGGCGGAGGGGTTCGTCTTCGTCGGTGCGCCCGCCGCCGTCATGGCGCGGCTGGGCGACAAGTCCACGGCCAGGGCGCTGATGGCCGACGCGGGGCTGCCGCTGCTGCCCGGCAGCCGCGACCCGATCGACGACGCCGAGGCCGCCCGAGCGCTGGCCGAGCAGATCGGCTACCCGGTGATCATCAAGGCCGTCGCCGGCGGCGGTGGCCGCGGGATGCGGGTGGTCCGCGACGGCGACGACTTCGGGGCCGCCTGGCAGCACACCCGGGCCTCGGCCGCCGCGGTCTTCGGCGACGGCAGGCTCTACCTGGAGCGCTACCTGGAATCGGCCAGGCACGTCGAGGTCCAGATCCTCGCCGACACCCACGGCACGGTGGTGCACCTGGGCCTGCGCGACTGCTCGCTACAGCGCAGACACCAGAAACTCGTCGAGGAATCGCCCGCTCCCGGCCTGTCCGCCGAACTCGCTGACCGGATCGGCGCGGCGGCCGTGCGCGGCTGCGCGGCGGCCGGGTACGTGGGCGCGGGCACCGTGGAGTTCCTGCTCGGTCCCGACGGGCAGTTCTACTTCATGGAGGTCAACTGCCGGTTGCAGGTCGAGCACCCGGTCACCGAGATGGTCACCGGCGTCGACCTGGTCGCCGCACAGCTGCGGATCGCGGCGGGCGAACCGCTGTCCCTGCCCGCCGATCTCCGCCCGCGCGGGGTGTCGATCGAGTGCCGGATCAACGCCGAGGATCCCCAGCGCGAATTCGCCCCAGCCGCAGGCACTCTCGTCGAGTGCGCGCTGCCCGGTGGTCCGTTCGTGCGCGTCGACACCCATGTGGGGACGGGCTACGCGATTCCCCCGCACTACGATTCGCTGCTCGCCAAGGTCGTCGTCTGGGCGCCCGACCGCCCGGCCGCCATCGCCCGCATGCGCCGCGCGCTGGCCGAGACCACCATCACCGGCGCGGGCGTCGCCACCACCACCGAGTTCCTGCACGACATCCTCGACCACCCCCGCTTCCGCGCCGCCACCCACGACACCGCCCTCATCGGCACCTGCACGGCCCCGGCCGTCGCCGCCCGCTGACACCCGCCCGGAACGGCTCCCTGCCCGGGCCGGTCCGGGCGAGCGTCGGCGAACCGAGCTGCCGGTACGACGATCACGCGATCCGGCCACCGTCATCAGCACCGAGATCCGGCCGAGGCGTCACCGGCGGTTCGGTGGTGCGGTCACGGATTTCCCGCTGATCCGGTCAGACGGTCAGTGACCGGGCGCCGGTGGCGATCTCGGTGGCCTCGGCCAGCTCGAGCCGCAGTTCCCGGTCCGGTGCCGGGGCTGGTCCGTCGTGGTGGGTGACGCCGTCGGCGGTGATCACGTAGTGCAGCACGGTGTCGCCGATGTGGACCGTCACGGTGCCCGCCGGGACGATCTCGGCGACCGCGTGGCCCAGCGGCAGTGCCAGCCAGTGCGCGCGCACCGCGTCGGTCGGCTTGCGGTCACCGAGGCGGGGTGTGCCCCACACCGACAGCGCGTCGAGCACCGGGCGCAGGGCCAGGCCAGCGTCGGTCAGCTCGTAGCTGGAGCGCATGCCGTTGCGGTGGTGGGTGATCATGCCCTCGCGCTCGAGATCCTTGAGCCGGGTGGCGAGCATGTCGGTGCTGATCCCGGGCAGGTCGGCGAACAGGTCGCTGTAGCGGCGCGGGCCCGCGCACAGTTCGCGGACCACGAGCAGGGTCCACCGGTCCCCGACGAGGTCGAGCGCGCGACTGACCGCGCAGTAGTGGTCGTAGCTTCGGCGTGGCACGTGTCCTACTCTAACCATAGACTTGGAAAAACCAAGTGAAATCTTGGAAATACCAAGTAGTGTGTGCGGCAACCACACTTCGGAGGGATGTTCATGCAGGTCAAGCAGTCCAGCAAGCTGTCGGGAGTGTCGTACGAGATCCGCGGCCCGGTCGCGGAGGAGGCGGCCCGGCTCGAGGCCGAGGGCCATCACGTCGTCAAGCTCAACACCGGCAACCCGTTGATCTTCGGCTTCGACGCGCCCCCGGATCTGTTGCAGGACATGGTCCGAACGCTGCCCACCTCCACCGGGTACAGCTCGTCGAAGGGCCTGCTCTCGGCCCGGCGCGCGGTGGTGCAGTACTACCAGACCCTCGGCGTCGACGACGTGAGCGTCGAGGAGGTCTTCCTCGGCAACGGCGTCTCCGAGCTGATCATGATGGCGATGACCGCGCTGCTCGAGAACGGCGACGAGGTCCTCGTCCCCGCCCCGGACTTCCCGCTGTGGACCGCCGCGACCGCCCTCAACGGCGGCACGCCGGTGCACTACCTGTGTGACGAGGGTGCCGACTGGTACCCCGACCTGGCCGACATCACGGCCAAGATCACCGACCGCACCCGCGCCATCGTGCTGATCAACCCGAACAACCCCACCGGCGCGGTGTATCCGCCGGAGGTGCTGCGCGAGATCCTCGAGATCGCCCGCAGGCACAATCTGGTCGTCTTCGCCGACGAGATCTACGACAAGATCTACTACGACGACCTCGAGCACACCGCCGTCGCCTCGCTCGCGCCCGATCTGCTGTGCCTGACCTTCTCCGGTCTGTCGAAGAACTACCGGGCCGCCGGACTGCGCTCGGGCTGGCTGGTGGTCTCGGGCCCCACCCAGCACGCCGCGAGCTACCTCGAGGGCCTGACGATGCTGGCCGGTCTGCGGCTGTGCGCGAATGTGCCCGCGCAGCAGGCGATCCAGGCCGCCCTGGGTGGGCATCAGAGCATCTACGACCTCACCCTGCCCGGCGGGCGGCTGCGTGAGCAGCGCGACCGCGCCTGGGAAGCCCTCAACGCCATCCCCGGTGTGTCCTGCGTGAAACCGAAGGGCGCGCTGTACGCCTTCCCGCGCATCGACCTGGACATGTACCGCATCCACGACGACGAGAAGTTCGTGCTCGACCTGCTGCTGCAGGAGAAGCTGCACATCGTCCAGGGCACCGGCTTCAATTGGCCACGCCCCGACCACTTCCGGATCGTCACCCTGCCGCACGCCGACGAGCTCGAGGCCATCATCGAGCGCATCGGCCGCTTCCTGGCGACCTACCGGCAGTGACACCGGCCGGCTCCGGCGCCGGGTCCGTGGCGTGAGCGAGGTCGCCTGGCGCGGTGCCGGGGCGTTGATCCGGCCCGGCGTGCTCGCCTTCACCGGGACGATCGGCGGCACCCGCGCGCATGCCCACCATGCCGCGCAGATCATCGTGGCCGACGCGCCGGTAACCGTGCTCGACGGTGACGGCCGACCGCACACCGGGGCCGAGATCGTCATCCCGCCCGACACCGAACACCGCGTCGACACCGGCGGCGCGACCGGGATCGTGGTGTTCCTCGACCCCGATTCCCCGGCCGGTCGCGGTGCCGAACTCCGGGCGGCGACCGCCGGGTGGTGCGGTGGTCCCGCCCTGCGCGATCGCGCCCGGCCGATCACCTCGACGGCGGACTTCGTCGACGGACTGCTGGGCACGCTCGCGGCGGCGAGCGGCGGTGCCGTCTCCCCGCGGCATCCGGCGGTCGTGGCC
>NZ_JBCGFB010000223.1:0-4573 GCF_038752175.1 Nocardia sp. No.11
CCGACGCGGTGAGCCGGGCGGCGCTGGACCGGGAAGCGCAGTCGGCCACCGGGCTCCCCGGCGGCATCGCCATCCCGCACTGCCGCGCGGCCGCCGTCACCACCGCGTCCCTGGCCTTCGCCCGCCTCTCCCCCGGCGTCGACTTCGGCGCCCCCGACGGCCCCGCCGACCTGGTGTTCCTGATCGCCGCGCCCGAGGGAGCGGGCGCCGAGCACATGAAACTGCTGTCGTCGCTGGCCCGCGCCCTCGTCCGCCCGGCCTTCGTCGCCGACCTGCGAGCAGCCGCGACACCCGCCGACATCGTCGCCCTGGTCGACGGTGTCATCAACCCACCGCCCGCCCCGGCACCGGGCACCACCATCGCGACGGGCGCCACCGCGCCACAGACACCCGATGCCCGTAACTCCACCAGTGGCTCCCCGGCCGCGAGCACCGCCCCTGGCACTGCCACCGCAGCCGGCACAGGCGCACCGGCCGCCGAAACATCCTCGGCCACAGCCATCGCCGCTCCGACGGGCGAATCGGTCTCGGCCGCAACGACTGGCACTGCGACCGCCGGAACAGTCGGCGCCGCACAGACTTCCGCCGGGAGCGCGGCCGAGGGGGCGCGGCCGAGGATCGTCGCGGTCACCGCCTGTCCGACCGGCATCGCCCACACCTACATGGCCGCCGACTCCCTCGTCTCCGCGGGCGAGCGCGCCGGGGTCGATGTGGCCGTGGAGACCCAGGGCTCCAGCGGCGGCGACAAGCTGGATCCCGCCACCATCGCCGCGGCCGACGCGGTCATCTTCGCGACCGACGTGGGCGTGAAGGATCGAGGCAGGTTCGCGGGCAAGCCGGTCGTCGAGTCCGGCGTCAAGCGGGCCATCAACGAACCGGACACGATGATCGCGGAGGCGGTGGCGGCGAGCGCCACGCCGGGCGCGGCCACGGTCGGCGGGTCGGCACCGGCACCGGCGGCCGCGGCGGCCAAGGGGATCGGCTGGGGTACCCGGCTGCGGCAGATCCTGCTCACCGGCGTCAGCTACATGATCCCGTTCGTCGCGGCGGGCGGTCTGCTGATCGCGCTGAGCTTCCTGCTCGGCGGGTACGAGATCTCCGACAGCGCGAAGGACATCGTGCTGAACAACTCGATCACCGACCTGCCCGACGGCGGCCTGGCCACCTATTTCGGCGCGGTCCTGTTCCAGATCGGCGCACTCGCCTTCGGCTTCCTGGTGCCCGCGCTGGCCGGCTACATCGCCTTCGCGATCGCCGACCGGCCCGGGCTCGCACCGGGTTTCACCGCGGGCGCCATCGCGGTGTTCGTCGGGGCCGGGTTCCTCGGTGGTCTGGTCGGCGGTCTGGTCGCCGGTTTCGCGGCCCTGTGGGTCGGCAAGCTGCCGGTACCGACGTGGGCGCGCGGCCTGATGCCCGTGGTCGTGATCCCGCTGCTCGCCTCGCTGATCGTCGGCGTCGCGATGTTCGTCCTGCTCGGCAAGCCGCTGGCCGCCGTGACCAACGGACTCACCGACTGGCTCAACGGCCTGTCCGGCACCTCGGCGATCGCGCTCGGTGTCATCCTGGGCGTGATGATGTGCTTCGACCTCGGTGGGCCCGTCAACAAGGCGGCCTATTCCTTCGCGGCCGCGGGCCTGTCGGTGACCGACACCGCGACGCTGCGGATCATGGCCGCGGTCATGGCGGCGGGCATGGTCCCGCCGCTGGCGATGGCGCTGTCGACCACCGTGCGCCCGCGCCTCTACACCGAAGCCGAGCGGGAGAACGGCAAGGCCGCCTGGCTGCTGGGCGCCTCGTTCATCTCCGAGGGCGCGATCCCGTTCGCCGCGGCCGACCCGCTGCGCGTGCTGCCCTCGATGATGCTCGGCGGCGCGGTCACCGGCGGCCTGGTGATGGCGACCGGGGTGACGCTGAGCGCACCGCACGGCGGCATCTTCGTGTTCTTCGCGATCGGGCACCTGGCCTGGTTCGTGCTCGCGCTGCTGGCGGGCACCGTGGTCGCCGCGCTCAGCGTCACCCTCGCCAAGGAGTTCACCCGCAAGCAGTCCGTGTCCCCCGTCCTCACCACCGCGTAACCCGTTCACCCACAAGGAGATATCCCATGGCCAGCACCACCGTCACCGTCGGCTCCTCGGTCGGCCTGCACGCCCGTCCCGCCGCCCTGATCGCCGAAGCGGTCGGCGCGGCCGGGGTTCCGGTCACCCTCGCGCTGGTCGGCGGCGACCCGGTCGACGCGGGTTCGGCGCTGATGATCATGACCCTCGGCGCGGGCCAGGGCGCCGAAGTGGTGATCACCAGCGACGACCAGCCGACCCTGGACAAGATCGCCGAGATGGTCGCCAGCGACCTCGACGCCTGACCGTCCGGCAGCCGCGGGGGCNCGACGACCAGCCGACCCTGGACAAGATCGCCGAGATGGTCGCCAGCGACCTCGACGCCTGACCGTCCGGCAGCCGCGCGGCCACCCGTCGACCGGGTGGCCGCGCCGCGTTCGGCAGCCGCCGCCGACAGGCGTACCGGCGTTACTCCCGGGTACATTCGAGGAGCTCGTACTTCGGTTCTCTCGAAAGGCCCTCTGCCCTATGGGTACTCGCTGGCTGCGTCGCCTGTCCCCCGCCCCGGGCGCGGAATCCCGGAAGCTGGTCTGCTTTCCGCACGCCGGCGGTTCCGCCCTCGCGTACGGGCCGCTGGCCAAGTCGCTCGGCACGGACTACGACGTGCTCGCCGTGCAGTACCCCGGTCGCCAGGACCGGCGGCAGGAACCGCTCGTCGACAGCATCTCGGGCCTGGTCGACGGGTTGGCGCCCGAGCTGATCGAAGCCGTCGACGGCGACGAGAACTTCTTCGTCTTCGGCCACAGCATGGGTTCGGTGGTCGCGTTCGAGGCATGCCGTCGGCTGGAGCGGGCGGGCGCGACCGCGCGCGTGCTGTTCGCCTCCGGTCGCCGCGCCCCCTCGGCTCCGCAGCCGGGAACCGTGCATCTGCTGGGCGATCGGGAACTGGCCGCCCAGCTGCTGGACTTCGGCGGCACCCCGCCTGCCTTGCTCGCCGATCCCGAGTTCCGCCGGTTGATCCTGTCGATCACGCGCAACGACTACCGCGCCATCGAGACCTACACGTGCCCGCCCGAGACCACCGTCGCGAGCCCGATCGTCGCGCTCGCGGGCGTGAGCGACGCCGACGCGCAGCTCGCCGACATCCAGGCGTGGGGTACCCACACCACGGGCGACTTCGTCGCGACGACCTTTCCCGGCGGCCACTTCTACCTCGACGCGAATCTCGACGGCATCGGCCGCCTGATCCGCGAGCACAGCGCCCGCGCATTGTCGCGGTAGCCGCGTGGCCGGGTGCGCCGCTCGCCCCCCCGGCCACGCGGTTCAGGACCCCAGCCAGTCCTCGATGGCGGCGGCGGTATCGGCGGACCCGCTCTCCAGGACTGTGAAGTGGTCGGCCTCGACCGGCACCACCGTGTGCGCCGGATCCCAGGCCCTGGCCTGCCAGTCCGGCCGCTCCGCCGTGCTCGCCAGGAACGACTGCGCGCACTGGATGAGCAGGGCCGGGGTGGCGACCGTTCCAGGCACCATCTCCTGCATCAGCTGGACGTACCAGCCCATACCGGAGAGCCGGGCACTGTCGAATCGGCCGAACTCGGCCTCCCGCGACACCATGTGCTCGGCCATCTCCCGCAGCAGCCATTCGCCACCGTCGTGCACCCGGTAGGTGTCGATCATCGCGACGCCCTCGGGCACCGGACCCTGCGCCGCCTCCAGGTACTCGGTCACGAGGTAGGCCAGCAGCCCACCCGAGGAGTACCCGAGCAGGACGAACGGCTCGCCCTGCGCCGCGTCGAGGACACCGCAGGCCAGCGTCTCCAGTGCCGCCTCCGGGGTCGCGGGCAGGGGCTCGTCGGCCGCGAAGCCGATCGGCGGCAGCACCACGACCTCGCGACCGGCCCGCAATTGCGCGGTGACCCTGGCGTACTGGTGCGCGCCGCCGGTGGCCAGCGGCGGGTTGATGCAGATGATCCGCGGAAGATCCGAACCCGCCGCCAGCCGGGTCGGCGCCGGGAGTTCGTCCAGGTCCGCCGCCGAGGCGAACCGCTCCCGCAGCTGCGCGGCGACCCGCAGCAGGGCGAAGCCGGTGCGGGCCCGACCGCCCTGCACCGCGCCACGGAACATCCCGTACAGCGATTCGTCGGTGCCCGATCGCTGCCCCGGCTGCGCGACCGCGGCCAGTTCCGCGCGCAGGAAGCGGGCCAGCCCCGCCGGTGTCTTCTGGTCGAAGATCGCGGCGGTCGGCAGCGTCAGCCCGGTGGAAGCGTTGAGGGTGGTGCGCAGTTCCATCGCGGCCAGCGAGTCGAAGCCGGACTCGAGGAAGTCCCGCTCGGCGTCGAGCGCGTCGGCGCTCTCGTGCCCGAGCAGTCGGGCGGCGGTCTCGAGAATGTGCTTCTGGAGCCACTGTTCCTGCTCGGCCTCGGACAGGTGCGCCAGCTGTGCGCGCACCGCGCCCGCGTCGGGTGCGCCGCCGCTGGGCCTGCGCCCGGCCCGCCGGACCAGGTCGCCGAGCACCGGCG
>NZ_JBCGFB010000224.1:0-4550 GCF_038752175.1 Nocardia sp. No.11
CGCGCCGAGGCGCCGCTCGTCGTCGACAGCGGACGGACCGCCCGGACCGGGCCGCCACGCGCCGGGGCCGGGCGGCGGGGCGTCGGCGGCAGCCGGATCGGGGAAGCGGCTGTCGCTCATCGGGACTCACCGGGGATCGCGATGTCCATACCCTCGCGGGCGCACCGCCGGTCGATGTAGCAGACGGCGCGACTGGTGGCCTCGACGATCTCGCTGATCGTCACCACCAGCAGCAGCCCGCCGACCAGCAGCGTGATGAACGCCCAGCGATGCGTGCCGGAGAAGTCGGACAGATAGAAGGGCACGCCGAACGCGGGCACCGCGAGGACGGCGAAGATGACCCGCTGGGTGAGCCACAGGCCGGCCACGGTCCAATCGGCCCCCTGCACCAGTTCCTTCGACCGGGCGATCGCCGCGCCGAATCCGGCGTGCTCGCCGACGATCACCGGCTCGGCGACGAACCGTCGTGCCCGCACGTTCGACAACCACAGCAGCGCCAGCGGATAGGTGATGATCAGCAGGCTGCCGACCAGCAGGACCCCGATGCCGGTGAGCGTGAACATGATCTGCGCGAGCAGCAGCGGACCGGCGCGCCGGGCGGCCGCCCGCAACCCGGCGATCGCGCCGAGGCGCACCCCACCGAAGTCGGCGAGCGCGATCGCGACGGTCGCGCCGCGCAACACCAGGCGCAGCAGCCAGAGAAACGCCGCCGTGGCCAGGATCGCGGCCCACGCCGTGCCCGTGTCGGAGCCGTCGGTCAAGTGCGAGACGAGGCCGGTCACCCCGAGCACGCCGAGTACGGCCGCCACGAGCGCGCAGGCGCCGAGGGTCGACAGCGCCCGAATGTGGGCCTGGATCAGGGCGAACGGCTCGTCGAGCAGTTCGCGGAAACGCAGGGGCCGGATCGGTACCGTCGGCGGAGAGGGTGGCGCCGGCACGGACGCCGGTGCCGGATCGGTTCCCGCCCCGACGGCGCCGACCGCTTCGACGGCGGGACGCACGTCGGCGAGTCTAGCCGGGTTGTCGCAGCACCGGCGCGCTCGTGTCGCGGCCGTCCGCGTCGTCTGCCCCTCGTCGGGGTCGGGGCGTGGGGGTCGGGTGAGGCGGTCCGGATCAGCGCACGTCGGTCGTCGACTGTGCGTTCGTCGCGGTGGGGTCCGGGGTGCGCGCCGAGATTCTGGGTAGGGCCAGCTGGGTGGGGGTGAGTCTGCCTCGGAGGGTGACGGTTTCGCCGAGGTCCCAGTGGGCGGTCTCGGTGGCGGCGGCGCGGGCGAGGGTGGTCGCCGAGCTGAGGAGGCGTTCGTCGTAGTTCTTCGACAGCTCGCACAGGCGGGCCGCCTCGTTGACCGCGTCGCCGATGACGGTGAACTCATAGCGGTTGTGGGTGCCCACATTGCCCGCGACGACCCGGCCCGCGGCGACGCCGATGCCCGCGTTCAGGTCGGAGGCGTCGCGCAGTCGGCGCTGGATGGCGCGGCCGCAGGACAGAGCCGAGCCCGCCAGGTCGGGCAGGGGAGCGGGGGTGCCGAAGACGGCCAGGGCGGCGTCGCCTTCGAACTTGTTGAGCAGGCCGCCATGGCGTTCCACCTCGTCGACGACGATGTCGAAGAAGCGGTTGAGGATGCCGACGATCTCGGGCGCGGGCCGGGTGGCGGCCATCGTGGTCGAGCCGATGATGTCGATGAACAGGGCGGCGGCCTCGGTCTCGGTGCCGCCGAGCACCGGCCGGGAGGCGATCGCGGCCATCGCCACGTCGTGGCCGACGTGCTTGCCGAACAGGTCCTCGATCAGCGCGCGCTCGCGCAGGCCGTGCACCATCCGGTTGAAACCGCTCTGTAGATCGCCGAGTTCGGTGCCGTCGTAAAGGGTGATCTCGGTGTCGAGATCGCCGTCCTCCACCCGGCGCAGCGCCTGGCGCACACCTTTGATGGGGGCGACCGTCGCGGCGACGACCTGGGCCATCAGCAACATCCCGAACAGCAGCGCCGAGCCGCCGAGGCTGAGCACACAGACCGCCAGCCTGGCCTTGCTCACCGCGGGGTCGGCCAGCGCCCACACCGCGACGATCATCGACAGCGCCACCGGAATCCCGACGCCGACCAGCCACGACAGCATGGTCCGGCCGAACACGCCGATGCCGCGGCGCCGGTGCGGGTCGGCTTGCAGCACCCGCGCGGTCACCGGCCGCAGCGCGAATTCCACGATCAGATAGCTGTTGGCGCACACCACGATGCCCGCGGCGCCGATGGACAGCCCGACTTTGGGGATCAGCGCCGGATCGGCCACGCCGTAGACGATCGTCAGCGTGACCAGCGCCAGCGACCACAGCACCGCCTGCTGCAACACCATCCAGCGCGGCGCCGACACCGCGACCCGCTGTTCGGGCGGGGTCGGCACGTGGTCGGGGTCGGTGGCCCAGCGCATGGTGCGCAGGCCGGCGACGGTGCCCCACACGGTGCCGATCGCCAGCGCGAGGACCGCGCACAGCGGTGTGAAGACGGCGTTGATCAGCAGCAGCTGCCTGGTGAAGACGGTCGGACCGGGCAGCACGAACCCGGCGAGCACCACGATCATCGTGATGCCGATCAGGTTGGCCACCAGCAACGGCACGGTCAGCAGCAGCTGCACGCGGACGCGCCGGATGGACGACTTCTCCTCGACCGGACCGAGCAGCGGTGAGCCCCACGGCGCCGCGCCCTTCGGTCCGTTGCTGTGGATCACTCTCGCACTGTAAACCGAGTGTCGTGAGTTGCCACAATGTGTAGCCCAGGTCACTGATTAACGGGCCGTGCTATATGACCAGTCAGTGGTCAGTTTTTGACCACGGTCGGCGGATATGTGCGCGCGGTCCGGTCCGGAATCGGTTCGGAGTACACATGTCCACTGAGATTGTTGTGCTCAGCGCTCGAGCAGCCTATCCACCACCGCGCGGTAGCGGGCGGGCTCGAGCTGCGGCAGCCCGAGCAGGGCGCGCAGGTAGACGCCGTCGCCGACCAGGCGGATGGTGTCGGCGCGGACGGGGTCGTCCACCTCGTCGTCGAGGCCGTCCGACCAGGCCGTCATGACGCCGTCGAGGGCCCGTTGCACCTCGTCGGGGTCGGTCCCCGCCGAGGCGTCGATGGTGCGCATGGTCGCCAGCAGGGAGCGGTACAGCGCGAGTTCGACCGCGTCGGCCTGGGTCGTGGGGTCGGGCGTCTGGAGGTACCACTCCGCGACCGGGGTGCCGTTCGCCCGCATCTCGGCGAGCTGGGTGCCGGCGCGGTCGCCGAGTCGTTCGACCAGGCCGACGAGCAGGGCGTCCTTGCTCTTGAAGTGATAGAGCAGCCCGCCCTTGGATACGCCCGCCGCGGCGGCGACGTTGTCGAGGGTCATCTGGGCCGCGCCGCGTTCGAGCAGCAGGGTCTCCAGGGCGTCGAGGATGCGATCGCGGGTGCCGGGGCTCACGGCGATCACTGTACCGTCTGGACGGTCTTTCTGTTACTGTACCGTCTGGACGGTTTACCAACTCAGAAAGTCGAGAAACCGATGAACACCCCTGTCACCACCGCCGCCGCCCCGCCGCGCGCCACCGCGCGCGAGTGGGCGGGCCTCGGTGTGCTGGCCCTCGCCCTCCTGCTGCTCGCCGTCGACGCGACCGTGCTCGACCTGGCCGTGCCCGCGATCAGCGCCGACCTCGCCCCGAGCACCCCGCAGCTGCTGTGGATCATCGACGTCTATTCGTTCGTGCTCGCCGGCCTGCTGGTCGTGATGGGCAACCTCGGCGACCGGATCGGCAGGCGCAGGCTGCTGTTGATCGGCGCCGTCGGCTTCGGCATCGCCTCGGCGCTGGCCGCCTGGGCGGTCTCGCCCGAGATGCTCATCGCCGCGCGCGTACTGCAGGGTGTCGCCGGTGCCACGCTGATGCCGGCCACGCTGGGCCTGATCCGCTCGATGTTCCAGGACGCGCGGCAGCGCACCCTGGCGATCGGTGTGTGGAGCGCGATGGCCGGTGGTGGCGCCGCGGCCGGTCCACTGGTCGGCGGCTGGCT
Organism: Nocardia sp. No.11; assembly: GCF_038752175.1. Taxonomy (NCBI): domain Bacteria; kingdom Bacillati; phylum Actinomycetota; class Actinomycetes; order Mycobacteriales; family Nocardiaceae; genus Nocardia; species Nocardia sp. No.11. The sequence goes on from NZ_JBCGFB010000224.1 coordinate 4,029, forward strand.
GCTCGAGCACTTCTGGTGGGGCTCGGTATTCCTGGTGAACCTGCCGGTCATGCTGGTGCTGCTGGCGCTCGCGCCGCTGCTCATCCCCGAATCGCGCGACCCGAACCCGGGCCGGTTCGACGCGCTCAGCGCGGTGTTGTCGATGCTCGCGCTGGTCCCCGTGGTCTACGCGGTGAAGGAAACCGCCGCGCACGGCCCGACCGTGGCCGCGCTGCTGGTCGGTCTGGCCGGTGTGCTCGCCGGCGTGCTGTTCGTCCGCAGGCAGCGTCGCCTGGCCGATCCGATGCTGGACCTGCGGCTGTTCGCGCTGCCCCGGTTCCGCGTCGCGGTGTTCACCAACCTGCTCGCGGTGTTCGCGCTGGCCGGTGTGCTGTTCTTCGGCTCGCAGTACCTGCAGCTGGTGCTCGGTCGCTCGCCGCTGGAGGCCGGGCTGCTGATGCTGCCCGGGCTCGCGGCCAGCGTGCTCGGTTCGCTCGCGGCGGCGTGGCTGGTGCGGCGCTGGCGCGCGGCGGTCGTGCTGGC
>NZ_JBCGFB010000225.1:0-4449 GCF_038752175.1 Nocardia sp. No.11
CACAACAGCGGCTGCCAGGCGAGGTCCTCGGGGACCGGACCGCCCGCACCGTCGGTGTCGGCGCCGCGGGCCCAGTCGAGGATCAGCTGCGGTCGCTGCGCGGCGTAGGAGTCGAACAGCACCGCCAGGTGCGCGGCGGTGGCGTAGCGCCTGCCCACCCGATGCCCCGCGCCGGGCAGCCCGAGGTGGCGCGCCAGCACGGCCGCCCACGGTTGCTCGACGACCTCGTCGAGCACGCCCAGCAGGGTCCACACCAAGCGCTGGCCCGCCCACGGATCGTCGGCGGGCGCGACCCCGCTCGCGGCGGCCAGCACCTCGGCCACCAGCGCCGTCGGCGCGGGAAACGCGATATTGGCGGCCACGCCGTCACCGGCACCCGCCACGCCGAGCACGCCCGAGAGCCGCTGCGCCAGCCAGCGCTCCACCCCCTTCGCCGGGACCGCGACCACCTCGGTGGTGAACGGATCGACCGGCGCGTCGGCGAGCACCCGCCCCAGTCCGTCGGCCAGCGCGTCGGCGCGTTCGGCGCGATGGAGGTGCAACGGCATCCGTTGTTTATACGCCCAGCGACCGACCCGCAATCGTGCGGCCCCGCCGGGACCACCGCGCAGGGCGAGTGAAATAGACCACACCGCAACGCGTCCCGGCCGTGCCTGCGCCACCCTGGTTACCCACCGTGGGATCGTTGCCCTTCGGGTGGGACAGTTCGGCCGCAGGCGAAAGGCTGGTCCGGTTCATGATCGCGCAGGTGATTCCCCTGGTTCCCGGTGGCGGTTTCATCGTCCGCCGTGTGGGCGACCGCTGGGAGCTGATCAACTCCCGGCGCTACGGGCCGGATCAGGTGCTGCACTCCTGGCCGCTGAATCAGCACGGCGAAGCGTTCGAGCACTGCCACCGGCTCAACGGCTGTACCATCGCGACCCCGCACGCCGCGCATCACTGAGCGGAAAACCGGTGCGGCGCAACGACGCTGTAACACACTCGGGTGCGCACCTCAAGTAGTGCACAACGGCGTCAGGTGTGCGAGTGTGGTCCCTCGTGCGTGACCGTTCCCCCGCCACCCGCGTCGTTCCCCGGGTCGCAGCAACCGCCTGTCTCCTCGCCGCCGCGGCCGTCCTCACTCCGGGCGTCCCCGTGCTGGTCCCTTCGGCCCACGCCGTGCCACCTGCGCTCACCCAGGTGTCGCAGCCCGGCTTCGACAGCGATATGAGTTCGCGGATCGCGCGGGTGAACGCCTATCTAGCCGGGCGCCCCGGCGTCACCGGGTACGTGCTGCGCGATCGCCGCACCGGTGGCATCTACGCCAACGAGCACGCCGAGAACCAGGTGTGGACCGCCTCGACGATCAAGCTGGCCATCGCCGCCGACCTGCTCAACCGGGCCAGGGTCGGCGCCATCGGACTGTCTCCCGAGGACCGCGCCAACATGGAGTCGATGCTGGCCACCTCCAACGATCACGCCGCCGACGTGCTGTGGAACAAGTACATCGGCATCGATCGGATGGCCTACAACAACGCGTTTCGCGCGTACGGCATGGTCAGCCTGATCCCGCAGCCGACCGCCTCCGCGATGTTCCCCGACTGGTCGTTCCAGAAGTGCACCGCCGCCGACCTGGACCGGCTGATGAACACCATCCTCGACACGATGCACCCCGACGACCTCGCCTACCTGCTGGACCGGATGCGCTCGGTCGACTCCAACCAGCACTGGGGTGTCTGGGGCGCCGGCTCGCGGATGCGGCCCGGCCTGAAGAACGGCTGGTCGGCCGAGGCCGACGGCTGGGTGGTCAACTCGGTCGGCGTCGCCGGTGACGGCGAGCGCTACACCCTGGCCATCATGAACGCCCTCGGCAGCGACGGCGGATACACCGAGGGTTCCGAGACCGACACCAAGGTCGCCGAGCTCCTGCTTGCCGGTCGCTGACCTTTCCCGTCCCGTATTCTCGATCTTGTCGACCGGTCCGCGTGCCACGGTGTCGCTCACCGCGGTCCGCGGTTCCCGGTGAGAGAACGCACCACAGCAGGATCGGAACCGGGATCTCGTGGCGACGCTGCCTCCGGAGCCGACTACGGTTAACCCTGTCACCACCGTTGCGGGGCCCACCCCAGTCTGTCGAGGAGCAGGACGATGAGCACTCAGTCTGTCGGGAACCAGCGACACCGTGTGGTGGTGATCGGTTCCGGGTTCGGCGGCTTGTTCGGCACCAGGCACCTGCGCAAGGCAGATGTCGACATCACCCTGATCTCCAAGACCTCCACGCACCTGTTCCAGCCGCTGCTGTACCAGGTGGCCACTGGCATCCTCTCGACCGGCGAGATCGCGCCCGCCACCCGGCTGGTGCTGCGCAAGCAGAAGAACGCGCAGGTGTTGCTCGGCGATGTCCACGACATCGACCTGGTCAACAACACGGTCACCTCGCGACTACTCAACCGCGACACCGTCACCCCGTTCGACAGCCTCATCGTCGCCACCGGCGCGCAGCAGTCGTACTTCGGCAACGACCACTTCGCCACCTTCGCGCCCGGCATGAAGACGATCGACGACGCCCTCGAACTGCGCGCCCGCATCCTCGGCGCCTTCGAGCAGGCCGAACTCGCGACCACGCAGGAGGAGCGCGACCGGCTGCTCACCTTCATCGTCGTCGGCGCCGGTCCGACCGGCGTGGAGCTGGCCGGTCAGATCGCCGAGCTGGCCGACCGCACACTCGACGGCACCTTCCGCACCATCGACCCCCGTGACGCGCGCGTCATCCTGCTCGAGGGCGCGGGCGCGGTGCTCGGCCCGATGGGCCCCAAGCTGGGCGCCAAGGCCGCCAAGCGGCTCGAGAAGATGGGCGTGGAGATCCAGCTCAACGCCATGGTGACCGATGTCGACGCGCACGGCGTCGTCGTCAAGGACGCCGACGGCGGCACCCGCCGGATCGAATCCGCCTGCAAGGTGTGGTCGGCCGGTGTGCAGGCCAGCCCGCTGGGCAAGATGATCGCCGAGCGCTCCGAGGGCACCGAGGTCGACCGGGCCGGGCGCGTCATCGTGGAACCGGACCTCACGGTCAAGGGTCACCCGAACATCTTCGTGGTCGGCGACCTCATGTCGGTGCCCGGCGTGCCGGGTCAGGCGCAGGGCGCGATCCAGGGTTCCACCTACGCGGCCAAGGCCATCAAGGCCGGTCTCAAGGGCCAGACCCCCGAGCAGCGCGCGCCGTTCAAGTACTTCAACAAGGGCTCGATGGCGACGATCTCGCGGTTCGACGCCGTCTGCCAGATCGGCAAGATCGAGTTCAGCGGCTTCCTGGCCTGGCTGGCCTGGCTGGCGCTGCACCTGTACTACCTGGTCGGATATCGCAGCCGGATCGTCACCGTGATCGGCTGGTTCGTCTCCTTCCTCGGCCGCAATCGCGGTCAGATGGCCGCCACCGAGCAGTGGGTCTTCGCCCGGCTGGCGATCGAGGAGGTCCAGTCCGATCAGGCCGACGCCGACGAGCTGGCGGCGGCGCTGGGTGCCCCGCCCGGTAACAACAGCAAGGCGCGTCAACAGCGCGAAGTCGGCTAGGTGCCGTGTACCGCGAGGCCGGGTGGTTCCCCGAACCACCCGGCCTTCGCCGTATTCCGGGTTGCCGTCGTTTCGGACCCATCCGGGTCCGGTCCCGGTCCGAATGCCGGACGTCATATGTGTGACCAATCCCCCGGATGAAAGGTGATCTATGGCGACGGGGAAACACAGGGCGCCGAGCCCGCAGCGACAGAAGGTGGGTTCGGTCGTCGCGGCAGGAGCGGTACCCCTGGTCATGGCCCTGATCGGCACGGGCACCGCGAACGCCGATCCCGCGCAGGCGGCGGTGACCCAGACCGAGCATCCGGCCGGGCCGGAGTTCGACGCGGTGGCACCCAACGCCACCCCCTATGTGGGCCAGCAGATGCCGGAGAACACGCGCAGTTCGCTGGCGTGGTCGCGATCCGGCCCGGAGACGGATTACCTGTCCCCGGTGGGCACGCTGCACACGCCGACCGCGGTCGCGCCGGTGCCGCCGATCCTGCCGCCACCGGGACAGTTCCGCTTCGGTGACCAGCTGGTCCCGGTGCCGGACTTCGTCCCGGTCGACACGTCGATCCAGATCAACGACGCCGCGGCCAACACCGAGGCCAATCTCGCGACGTTCCTCGACTCGGTCGGGCTCGAGCGCAGCCGCTCGGACCGGATCGCCTCGGAGACCCTGGGCTCGGCCGCCCGCGGCGCGGCGGTCGGGTCGATGGTGGCCACCCCGTTCGCCATGGTGGCGAGCACGGGCGGCGCGGTGGCCGGTCTGGTCGCCGGTATCCCGTTCGTCCCGATCGGCCTGGTCGCGGGCCCGATCCTCGGCGGGATGGCCGCCTACATGGCGGTGTCGGTGCCGTTCACGGTGGTCGGCGCCGGTGTCGGCGCGGCGGTGGGCGCGGCGAGCGGGTTCCTCGC
>NZ_JBCGFB010000226.1:0-4433 GCF_038752175.1 Nocardia sp. No.11
GCCTCGCCGGGCCGCCGCCGCGCCCCCGCCGCCGGAGCCCAAGTCGCACAAGCTGCGCTGGCTGCTGCTCTCGCTGGCGCTGATCGCCGCGGTCGCCGTCGGACTCGTGGTCGGCTACAAGATGATTCGCAGCAACTACTACGTGGGCGCCGACAACGATCAGGTGGTCGTCATGCGCGGCCTGCCCGGCTCGATCCTCGGCTACTCGATCCACGATGTGGAGCTCACCGGCTGCGCCACCAGCAAGGGCGAGCTCACCCTCATCGAGGCCGGTAAGTCCGCGCCCGCAGGCTGCAAGAAGCTGATGGTCAGCGATCTCAAGCAGACCGGCCGCGATCAGGTCGAGCGGGGCCTGCCGCCGGACTCGCTGGACAAGGCGCGCGACAGCATGATGCTGCTGCAGAAGGAACTGCTGCCGGCCTGCCCGAAGAAGGAATCGGTGCCCCAGCCCGGCGTGCTGCCCACCGAGCAGCCGCCGGTGACCCCCGGTGGCGCGCCGACTCCCGGCCCCGATCAGCCCGCGACGCCGACCACGACGCCGCCCGCCCCGACCACGACGACCGTTCCCCCGACAACTCCGCAGATCTCAGGGGAGAACTGCCGGGTGACGGACTGATGTCCGCACCGGCACCGCCGTCGGCTGGGGCTTTCCCCAGCCCCCCTGGCGGATTCGCGCCAGCACCACCCCCGTCGACGCGACGCAACCAGGAGTTGCTGCTGCTGGCGGGGGCGGCGGGGATCACGACGGTGTCGTTGTTCATCGTCGAGGCGAGCCAGGAACAGTCGATCACCTGGGACATCGCCAAGTACGGACTGGCATTCCTCGCGCTGTTCGGTGTCGCGCATCTGGCCGTGCGCCGGTTCGCGCCGTTCGCCGATCCACTGCTGCTACCGATCGTGGCGCTGCTCAACGGTTTGGGGCTGGTGCTGATCCACCGGCTCGACCTCGCGGACGCGCAGAAGGCCGCGTACGACTCGAGCCCCCTTCCCTCCCCCGACGCCAATCAGCAGATCATGTGGACCGGCCTGGGCATCGTGGTGTTCATCACCCTGCTCATCGTCTTGCGGGACTACCGCACGCTCGCGCGCTACACCTACACCCTAGGCCTGGTCGGACTGCTCGCGCTGGCGATTCCGGCACTGCTGCCCAGCCGGTTCTCCGAAGTCAACGGCGCCAAGATCTGGATCCGGCTGCCCGGATTCAGCGTGCAGCCGGGCGAATTCGCGAAGATCCTGCTGATCGTGTTCTTCGCCGGCGTGCTGGTGGCCAAGCGCGACCTGTTCACCGCGGCGGGCAAGCATTTCCTCGGCATGGACTTCCCGCGCCCGCGCGACATGGGACCGGTGCTGATCGTCTGGATCGTCTGCATCGGCGTGCTCGTGCTGGAGAAGGACCTCGGCACCTCGCTGCTGATCTTCGGCACGGTGCTGGTGATGATCTACATCGCCACCGAGCGGGTGGGCTGGCTGATCATCGGCGGCGGCCTGCTGGTGCTCGGCTTCGTCTTCGCCTACCAGCTCTTCGGGCACGTGCGGGTCCGCGTGGACACCTGGCTGCACCCGTTCGACGACTACCACAACACCGGCTACCAGATCTCGCAGTCGCTGTTCGGTTTCGCGACCGGCGGGCTGGCGGGCACCGGGCTCGGCAGCGGCCGACCCAACCAGGTGCCGTTCGCCAAGACCGACTTCATCGTCACCACGATCGGTGAGGAGCTCGGCCTGATCGGGCTCACCGCGGTGCTGATGCTGTTCCTGATCTTCATCGTGCGTGGGCTGCGGACCGCGCTGGCCGTGCGCGACAGCTTCGGCAAGCTGCTCGCGGCCGGGCTCTCGTTCACGATCGCGATCCAGATCTTCGTCGTCGTCGGCGGTGTCACCAAGCTGATCCCGCTGACCGGCCTGACCACGCCGTTCATCTCCTACGGCGGTTCGTCGCTGCTGGCGAACTACGCGCTGCTCGGGCTGCTGATCAAGATCTCCGATGCCGCCCGCGCGCCCGCACCGGTGCGCAAGCGCGGCCCGGCGCCGATCGCCGAGGCGCCGACCGAGATGTTCCGTAGGTCGGAAGGCAGGGCGAGCGAATGAACACTCCACTACGTCGCGTCGCCGTCGCCGTGATGGTGATGGTGGTCGCGCTGCTCGTGAACGCCACCTATCTGCAAGTGGTCAAGGCCGACGATCTGCGCAGCGATCCGCGCAACTCGCGCGTGCTGCTCGACGAGTACTCGCGTCAGCGCGGGCAGATCTCCGCGGGCGGCACCGTGCTCGCGAGCTCGGTCGCCACCGACGACCGGTACAAGTACCTGCGCCAGTACCCGAGCACCCCGCCCGCGTACGCGCCGGTCACCGGCTTCTATTCGATGCAGTACGGCAAGACCGGACTCGAACTGGCCGAGGACCCGCTGCTGTCGGGCAACGACTCGAGCCTGTTCGGCCGCAGGCTCATCGACATGTTCTCCGGGCGGGATCCGCGCGGCGCCAACGTGCTCACCACGCTCAATCCGATGATGCAGCAGGTCGCCTACGACCAGATGACCTCGAAGGGCTACACCGGCGCGGTGGTCGCGATCGAGCCGAGCACCGGCAAGATCCTGACGATGGTCTCGACCCCCAGCTACGACCCCAACGAGCTGTCGGGCCACGACGGCGCGGCGGGCCGGGCGGCGTGGGAGCGGCTCAGCACCGATCCGAGTCAGCCCATGCTCAATCGCGCCGTCTCGCAGACCTACCCGCCCGGCTCGACCTTCAAGACCATCGTCACCGCGGCGGCGCTGTCCAACGGTGTGGCCGGTCCCGATGACCAGTTCACCGCGGCGCCCAACATCACCCTGCCCGGCACCAGCACCACGCTGGAGAACTACGGCGGCAGCACCTGTGGTGACGGGCCGACCGCGAGCCTCTACGACGCGTTCCGGCGCTCCTGCAACACCGCGTTCGTCGAGCTCGGCGTGAAGGTCGGCGCGAGCGCGCTCAAGGACGAGGCCGCCGCGTTCGGCATCGGCCCGCATCGCGGGGTGCCGATCCCGGTGGCGGAGTCGACGGTCGGCCCGATCCCGGACAACGCGGCCCTCGGACAGTCCAGCATCGGTCAGCGTGATGTCGCGGTCACCCCGCTCGACATCGCGGTGGTCGCCGCGACGATCGCCAACGGCGGCACCAGGATGCAGCCGTACCTGGTCGATCAGACCCAGGCGCCGGACCTGTCCGAGCTCAGCAAGACCAAGGCCGTCTCGGTCGGACAAGCCGTGAGTCCCCAGGTAGCGTCGACGCTGACGAATCTGATGGTCGCCTCGGAGGCCAATACCGCGGGCGGTGGCCGGTCGCCGTACCAGATCGCGTCCAAGACCGGAACGGCCGAACACGGCAGCAATCCCCGTAACACCCCGCCACACGCCTGGTATATGGCCTTCGCGCCCGCCCAGAACCCGAAGATCGCCATCGCGGTGATCGTCGAGAACGGCGGCGACCGGGCCCTCCAGGCCACCGGTGGCTCGGTGGCGGCACCGATCGCCAGGTCGGTGCTGGACGCGGGTCTGGCAGGGGGCTGAACGAAATGAGTGTGCGAGTGACAACACGGGGGCCCCGATGCTGAACAACGGCGCCATGATCGCCGACCGCTACCGTCTGCAACGGCTCATCGCCACGGGCGGCATGGGTCAGGTGTGGGAAGCGATGGACACCCGGCTCGACCGGCGGGTAGCGGTCAAGGTCCTCAAGACCGAGTTCTCCGCCGACCCGACCTTCCGTCAGCGGTTCCGGACCGAGGCGCGCACCACCGCGCAGCTCAACCACCCCGGTATCGCCGGGATCTACGATTACGGCGAGACCACCGACCCGTCCGGTGGCGAAACCGCCTACCTGGTCATGGAACTGGTGCAGGGCGAGCCGCTGAACGCGGTGCTGAACCGGATGGGCAGGCTCTCGGTCGTCCAGGGTCTGGACATGCTCGAGCAGACCGGGCGCGCACTCGAGGTGGCCCACGCCGCCGGTGTGGTGCACCGTGACGTGAAGCCGGGCAACATCCTGGTGACGCCCACCGGCCAGGTCAAGATCACCGACTTCGGCATCGCCAAGGCGGTCGACGCCTCGCCGGTGACCAAGACGGGCATGGTGATGGGCACCGCGCAGTACATCGCGCCCGAACAGGCCGTCGGCGAGGACGCCACCGCGGCCAGCGACGTCTATTCGCTCGGCATCGTCGGCTACGAGGCACTGGCCGGCGTGCGCCCGTTCACCGGCGACGGCGCCATCACCGTCGCGATGAAGCACGTCCGCGACGCGCCGCCGCCGATGCCCGCCGATCTGCCCGCCAACGTGCACGAGCTGATCGCGATCACGATGGCCAAGGACCCGACCCAGCGCTACAGCAGCGGTGGCGAGTTCGCCGACGCCGTCGCCGCGGTGCGCGCGGGCCACATGCCGCCGCCGCC
>NZ_JBCGFB010000227.1:0-4407 GCF_038752175.1 Nocardia sp. No.11
CGCGCCGACCTGCTGCTCGACCTCGCCCGCGACGAGTTCGCGGCGGGCCGGATCGCCGACAGCCTCGCGCACTGCGTCCAGGCCGCCGCCCTCGCCGAGCGGGCCGCTCGCCCCGACCTGCTCGCCGAGGCGGCGCTGGTGGTCCACGGCGTCACCACGCCCACCGTGATGACCCAACTCGACCTGCTGTGCGACAACGCTTTACGTCGACTCGAACCGGGCACGCACGACGACCTGATCGCCCGGATCCTGGCCAGGCACGCCCTCTCGGCCGCCGACCGTGGCGCGGGCGCGACGGCCAGGGCGCTGTCCGAGCAGGCCATGCGCGCCGCCGCGCACTCGACCGACCCCGATGTCACGCTCGATGCCCTCCACGCCCGGCACCTGTCGCTGGCCGCGCCCGACTATCTCGACGAACGAACCGCCTTGGCCGCCAGGGCGATCGAGATCGCGGTCGACGCCGAGCAACCGCTGGCCCAGCTCTGGGGACACGTGTGGACCGCCGACGCGAGCCTGCAACGCGGCGACCTCACCGCCTTCGACAGCGCCCTGGACCACATCGACCTGCTGGTCGAGCGCCGTCGGCTGCCGCTCGCCCGCTGGCACCTGCTGCGCCTGCGCGCCACCCGCGCCGTCCTGGTGGGCGAACTCGCCGCCGCGCTCGACTTCGACACCGCCGCCTATGAACTGGCCGTCGGCATCGGCGACTTCTCGCTGGCCGGACTGCACCACGCGTTTCGCGGGATGTACGCGGTGATCATCGGACATGTCGACCGCGCCGAGCTGACCGAAGCGGTCGCGTCACTGGCCTTCGCCCCGAAGATCCCGATCGCGCAGCTCTTCGCGCCGCTGATGCACGCGCTCGCCGGCGATCTCGACGAAGCCAGGGCCCTGTTCGCGCCCTTCCGGGAGCTCCCCGACACACTCGAGATCGGCGCGCGCTGGGCGGGCACCGTGTTCAGTGTCGGCTTGGTGGCCGAACTGCTCGACGACGCCGAGACCGCCGATCGCGTCTACCGCGCCCTGGCCGGGCAGGAAGGGCACTACTGCGCCGACGGCACCGGCGCGCTGATCTGCGTCAGCTCGCTGGCCAGGGTCCGGGCCGACAACGCGCGCGTCGCCGGACACCTGGACGCCGCGGTCGAGCTGTACCGGCGTGGCCTGGAGATGGACACCAGGATCGGCGCGCGCCCCTTCGTCGCGCTCGGCCACCTCGGGCTGGCCCGCACCTTGCTCGCCCGCGCCGAGTTCACCGCCGCGCGCGCCGCGGCCGAACAGGCGGCCGCCGGCTTCCGCAGGCTCGGCATGACCCATCGCCTGGCCGCCGCCGACGCGCTGCTCACCCGCATCACCGCCGCCGCCCGCTGCGCCGATCCGCTCACCCCGCGCGAGCGCGAAGTCCGCGAGCTGGCGGCGGCGGGACTGACGAATCGCGAAATCGCCACCCGCCTCGTTCTTTCCGAACGCACCGTGGAAACCCACGTCCGCAACATCCTCGCCAAACTGGGCGTCACCAACCGGACCGAGCTCGCCCGCGACACCCGCTGACGCAGGTCATGCCCCTGACATCGTGGCCGGTACGAGGGACGATCTTGCGGTTACAGTGGCCGGGCAAGTAATGCTCGTGCTCGGAGGGGACCGGTGGTGGAACAGGTATTCCAGGTCGATTTGCGTGGTGTGGTCGACCTGCTCAGTCACCACCTGTACGGCAGTCCGCGGGTGTATGTGCGCGAGCTGATGCAGAACGCCGTCGACGCGAGCACCGCGCGCCGGGCGCTCGACCCGTCGGCGCAGCTCAGCGTGCGGATCGAGACCGCCGACCGCACCGGCGACGGCAGCATCCGCATCCACGACACCGGCATCGGGCTCACCGAGGCCGAGGTGCACACCTTCCTGGCCACCATCGGCCGCAGCGGCAAGCGCGACGATCTCGGCTTCGCCAGGCACGAGTTCCTCGGCCAGTTCGGCATCGGTCTGCTCTCGTGCTTCCTGGTCGCCGACGAGGTCACCGTGCTGACCCGCTCGGCGCGCGGCGGGCCGACGGTGCGCTGGACCGGGTTCGCCGACGGCCGCTACCGCGTCGAACCCGCCTCGCGGGAACGCGAGGAACCGGGCACCACGGTCATCCTGACGCCCCGGCGCGGCGCCGAGCAGTGGCTCACCGGCGCCACCGTCACCGAGCTGGCCGCGCTGTTCGGCAGTCTGCTGCCGTTCGAGGTCACCGTCGACGGGCACTCGGTCACCGAGCCGGAGCTGCCGTGGCGGGCCAACCACCCCACCCCCGACGACCGCACGGCCGCCCTCGCGGCCTACGCCGAGGACACCTTCGGCTTCACCCCGTTCGCCACCTTCGATCTCAGCTGTGCCGAATCCGGCGTCACCGGGGTGGCTTTCGTGCTTCCGCAGCCGGTCAACCCGGCGGCCAAGGCCGGGCACCGGGTGTACCTCAAGCGCATGCTGCTGGCCGAGAGCGTCGCCGGGCTGCTGCCCGACTGGGCCTTCTTCGTGCGCTGCGTCGTCGACACCACCGAGCTGCGGCCGACCGCCAGCCGGGAGGCACTGTACGAGGACGACCTGCTCGAATCCACCAGGGAGGTGCTCGGCGGGCAGATCAGGGACTGGCTGGTGGAGTTGTCCACCGCCGACCCGGCCGCGCTCGCCCGCTTCCTGCGCGTCCACGATCTCGGCGTGAAGGCGCTCGCCCTGCACGACGACGACATGCTCCGGCTGGTCGATCGCTGGCTGCCGGTGGAGACCAACGCCGGGCAGATCCCGCTGGCCGAGTTCCGCCGCCGGTTCGGCGGGGTCCGCTACACGCCCTCGGTGGAGGAGTTCCGCCAGCTCGGCGCGGTGGCGGCCGCCCAGGGCCTCGGCCTGGTGAACGGCGGCTACACCTACATCACCGAGATCGTGGAGCGCCTGCCCGCGCTCGACCCCGAGATCCAGGTGACGCGCCTGGATACCGCCGCCCTGGCGACCCACTTCGACCTGGTCGACCCGGCGACCGAATTGGCGCTGCGCCCGTTCCTGACGACCGCCCAGCGGGTGCTCGACCGGCTCGAATGCGAGGTCGTGCTGCGCACTTTCGATCCGCCGTCGCTGTCGGCGCTGTATCTGCTCGACCGCGACACCCAGCATCGCGCCGAACTGCGGGCCACCCGCCAAGTCGCCGACGACCTGTGGGCCGACGTCCTAGGTGCCTTCGATTCCGGCCAGGACAGCGACCGCCCGCAACTGGTGCTCAACCACCGCAATCCGCTGGTGCGCCGCATCGCCGGGCTCGCCGACGCCCGGTTGGTGACGATGGCGGTCGAGGCGCTCTACAGCCAGGCGCTGCTGCTCGGCCAGCATCCGATGCGGCCGGTCGACACCGCGCTGCTGAACAAGTCGTTCGTCGGTCTGCTCGACTGGGCAGTGCACGATCCGCAGGGAGAGCTCTGATGTCCGACACCGTCGACGACCTGTGGCGGCTGCTCGCCCAGGCGGGCAACATGCCCTACGGCGACAGCAAAGACGCACTGCTGGAACAGGTCCTGCGGCACGCCGACGCCGGCGGGCACACCGACCTCGCGTTCCGCACCCGCATGCGGTTGATCACCGCCTACGCGCAGGGCATGAGCCCGGCCAAGCTGTTCGTCCCGTTCGCCCGCTGCCTGGCCGACTACGACCGCGACCCCGGCGCCTACGAGGAGTGGGTGGCGTCCGCGCTGCGCTGGGACTTCAAGTTCGCGGTGCGCGCGATGACGAATTTCCCCGAGGTGCCCAAGGATCGGGCGTTGGCCGCGCTGGACCAGATGGAGCAGCGCTATCGGCTGGAGGGCCAGAGCCTGCACGCGGTGCACGCTTACCGGCCCTATGTCGCCGAGCATCTGGGCGACCTGGCCGAGGCCGAGCGCTGGTACGAAAGGTGGTGCACCACACCGCGCGACGAGAACTCCGACTGCGCAGGCTGCGACCCCACCGGCAAGGTCGCCTGGCTGGCGATGCGGGATCGCGATGCCGAGGCCGTCGAGCTGGCCGCCCCTGTCCTGCGCGGCGAACTGCACTGCAACGAACAGCCGCAGCTGATCCTGACCGCGTTGCTGCTGCCCTACCTGCGCACCGGCCAGCTCGACGCGGCGCGCGACGCGCACCGCCGGTCCTACCGGGTGCTGCGCACCAAACCGCAGGACCTGCGGGCCATCGCCACCCACCTCGAGTTCTGCGCGTTGTCCGGCAATCAGGCGCGCGGCCTGGAACTGCTCGACCGGCATCTCGGCTGGCTCGACCGCTCGCCCAATCCGTCGGCCGCCATGGACTTCGCCGCCGCGGCCGCGCTGCTGCTGCGCACGGTGGACGACGCGGGCCACGGCGACACCGTCGTCCGGCGGCCCGCGCACCTCGAGCGGCCCGCCGCCGAATCGACCG
>NZ_JBCGFB010000228.1:0-4226 GCF_038752175.1 Nocardia sp. No.11
CCCCGGCGGGGACGGGCGGGTGGTCGGCGGCGTGCCGGGCGGGCACCGTCAGCTGACCGGCGCCGAGCAGGCGCGCGACCTCGACGGTCACCGGGTAGAGCGGACGGCCGAGCAGGAAGGCCAGGTCGCGGCAGCTCCTGGTGCCGTCGACCAGGCGCAGGAGCTCGGCGCCCTGCTCGCGTACCGAGCGGCCGAAGTCGGTGAGCGCCAGCAGGTTCCGGTACGGCGAGAAGCCGGCGTGCGCGAGCGCGGCCAGCCTGCGCTCGGCCTCGCCGAGCAGCCACTCGGCGTCGTAGCCGGAATCGTCGGCGGCGACGACATCCGGGTGGGCATCGATCCAGTGACAGCGATCGATCCAGCCCGCCGCGATGGCGAAGGTGCCGTCGACGGTGGCCGTCATCCGCAGCAGCCGGGTGCGGGCCGCGCCGAGCGGCTGTGCGTCGTCGTGCGGGTCGAGGGCGTCGAAATCCGGTGCGCCACCGGTACTCACGGCCACGATCCGGCCGTCGACGCAGCGGATGTCACCGCCCGGTTCGCCGGTGACGCGCAGGATGCCGGTGAACCGGCGCGCGTCGGCGTCGGTGAGCGCGGCCGCGAGTGGACGGGTGGTGTCCCGCAGGGGGACGGGGAGCTGCATGGTGGTCACATCCCGCGGTGGGCAAGGAAAGGTCGGCGCCGGATCGGTGCAACGGCGATCCCGGCGCAGGCGAGCCAGCAACGGCCGCAAACCATTTCCGGCGAATATGTCCGGCACCTTCATCGGGCTGGGTCGGCCGAGTTCCGGCGAACTCAGCGCATCGTCGGACGCGGCGGTCGTGACCGACCGCCGCACACGGCATCCCGACCCGCGGCAGCGCCGGAAAACCGCCGGTCCGACCCGGGTGGGCGGTGTTGATTGTGTCGATATCGCACGACGATCCCCTGAAGACTTGCTGACGGCGTGCGGTGGCGACCGCACCGTGATCGTGCCGGCCCGGCCAGGGCCGGTCCCGTCACGAGCAAAATCCTGGCAGCACTGAGGATTTCGAGCAACCGATTCCGCGAAATTCGATTCGGTTAATTCCGAGTAAGAAAACTGGTCGGTCTAAGACTTCCGGCAATTGCCTGGCCACCACGCCGACGGGGCGGCGCGGTGGCGTCAAGACCGGTTGGCGCTCCTGAGCATTCAGCCCACCGGGGCCGGTTCGCCCGGCATGCCCTCCAGAGTGAGGCCGCCCTCGATGGTGTTGGGGACGCGGCGGCGGTTGGGGGAGCCCAGCGCCGTGGTCAGGTCGCCGCCGTCGTGTTCGGCCAGCAGTTCGCCGCTGTCCCAGACCAGCAGCGTGGCGCTGACGGTGTTCTCGGCGGTCGAGTGCGCCAGGTCGTAGTGCGCGCAGCCGGGGACGTGGCCGTAGGTGATCCACAGGTCGTAGCCGGTCATGAACAGATCGAGGTCGAATTGCACACTCAGACCGAGCAATTCGCTACGGCCGTTGTCGTCGACGCCCGCGAACGCCTCGTCCAGCGCCAGCAGACGGGGAGCCTGCGGATCGGCGGAGTCGAGCATCACGTGCGCGGCCGCGAACAGCGGCAGGTGCAGCGAGACCGACTGCTCGCCACCGGAGAGCGCGCTGTGCCGGGCCACGGTCAGCTTGTCCTCGCTGCCGTCGCCGTTGATCAGGGTGAACGAGAACACCCGCCAGGTGCGGTAATCGAGGGTGGCGCCGAGGATCTCGGGGTAGGACCGCTCCGGGTGGGCGGTGCGGGCCGCGCGGATCTCCGCGGCGAAATGGGCGCGCACGGCGCCCAGATCCTCCGGGCTCAGCGCCGCGGTGTCCCGGTCGAGCAGTTTGCACATGGCGCGGGCGGCCTCGGACAGGCCGTCGGCCAGGATCCAGTGCACGCCGATGGTGTTGCCCGACGACATCCGGCGCTGCTTCATCTCCGCGCCCATGCGGGTGATGAGTTCGCGGGCGTCGCTGGTGCGTTCGTGGATCTGCTGGGCCAGGCCGGTCAGCAGCGCGTCCTCCAGGATGCGGCGCTCGGCGTCGGTGAGCAGCAGTTCCTGATCGCGGCGCGCGGCGTCGATCCGAGCCGCGAAATCGGCGAGCGCGGCCTGACCGTTCTCGTCGTGCACGGCGACCACGGTCAGGCCGTCGGCGGCATCCCAGTGCAGTCGATAGTCGCGGCCCGACGCGGTGAGCGCGGCATCGAACTCCTGCAGCGCGCTGGTCACCGCCGACCGGGTGGACTTGCGCCCGGCTTCGGTGGCTCGCACCTGGGTGGTGGCGGTGTCGAGGTCGGCGAACAGGGCGGCCACCTCCTCGGGCAGCACGACCGGGTCGGTCTCCGGTCCGGCGGCGACGATCCGGTACTGCAACTGCTCCGGGGTCGACCACGCGGCATCGGTGCTCGGCCAGCGGTGCTCGACCGAGGCACCGAGCAGACTGAGCAGGTCAGGCCGGGCGTAGGGCGCCAGCGACCGCACCTCCGCCAGCACCTCGGTGAGCGCGGTGGCCAGTGCCTCGTTGGCGGTGCGGTAGGCGGCCTCGGCGTCGCCGACCGCCTCGATCGCGGCATTGGCGGCCTTGCGCGCGGCTCGCTGCTCGGCCTTGGCCGCCTCGATCGCGGCGCGGGCGGCCTCGAGGTCGCGGTCGATGTCGGCGGCGCCGGCGCCCAGCGCTTCCCGCAGGGTCTCGAGCTTGCGCTGCTGTTCGGTGAACCCGAGCCGGGCGGCCTCGGCCTCCTCGGCGAAGGCCTCGGCCAGCGCTCGCGCCTCGTCGTGCCGGTCGGCGCCCTCGCGTTCGCGTTCACGTTCGCGCTCGTGTTCGGCGCGCAGCCGCAGCAGCCCGGTGCCGGTGTTCTCGAAGTGCCGGATCGCGGCGGCGAGCGCGTCGAGTTCGCGGGCCTCGGTCGGCGTGCGATGCGCCTGCGCGGTGGCTCGCAGCTTCTTGTCCATCGCGGTGGCCTCGCCGACCGCCTGGTCCAGATCGCGTTCGGTCTGGGTGACGGCCTCCGATCGCGACCGCATGAGACCGGCCGTCTCCGCGACCGCGCGCAGCGCGGCGGTGATCGCGGACGGGCGGGGCAGGGACTTCGTCGCGGCGCTGAGGGTCGCCAATTCGGCGGTGGCCGTGGCCTCGTCGGCCTTCGCCGCCTCGGCTTCGGCGGCAGCGGCCTCGATCGCCGCGTCGAGTTCGGCCTGGCGCAGTTCCCGGCGGCGGGCGCGCGCGGTCGCGCCGAGGAACTCGGCGTCGGGCTTGGTGTGGCGTCCGACGTGCAGGCCGTGCCGGAAGATGCCGGCAGTGCCGACGACGACGGGATCGCCCGCGCCCGCCGGGAGGCGGAGCACTCCAGCGGCAGTCGTTCCGGCCACCCTCGGTTCGGTGCCCGCCGCGTCGGCGGCGGGTGCTTCGTCGAGTGCGATCGAGGCCAGCACCTCGGCGACGATGCTCGTCGGGATCGCCAGATCGTCGGAGCCGTCCTCGACGACAAGGACGTCGGCGAGGGTGCGACCGGCCGGGCGATCGGCGGCGGGCAGCGGGAGCAGATAGCGGACCCCGTCGACATCGGGGACGCGGGCCGGGTCACAGATCCAGGCGTCGAGGAGCCCGGTCGCCTGGAGAGCGGCCTCGATACCCGCGGCTTCGGCCGGGGCCACCGCGTCCGCGAACCGGACCGAGCGCCAGAAGGGCACGCCGGGAAGGTCTGTCGGCTCGCGGGGGTCGGTCGGGTGCGGCGGCGGCGCGTCGTCGCGTTCGGCGGCCACCTTGTCGCGCTCGGCGACCAGCGTTTCCCGGCGTGCGGCCGCGGCCGCCGCCCGCGCCTTGGCTTCCTGCCGTCGGGTGCGGATCTGGTCCTGCAAGGGCTCGCAATACTCGGCCAGCACCTCGTGCACGGACGGGGCGTCCTCCGTGCCCGCCGCGGCGAGGGCCGAGGTCAAGGCATCGAAAAGCCCAGGGCGCTCCGCATCGGCGCTGCGCGGAATGCCGCCGGAACCGAGGTCGGTGTCGTGACCGGTCGGCAGCGTGCCCGCGGCGATCGGCGCCAGCACCGCCGCGTTGGTCTGCCACCAGGTGCGCAGGGCGGCAGCCGATTCGGTCCTGGCCAGCGTGACGGCGGCTTCGGCGTGGGCCACCTCGGCGGCCGCGGCGTCGCGCAGTTCCACGGCGCGTTCGGCCAGGCGCTGGGCGCGGGTGCGATCGGCGGCCAGGGCTTCCCAGCGGCTCAACGCCTTGCGCACCGCG
>NZ_JBCGFB010000229.1:0-4161 GCF_038752175.1 Nocardia sp. No.11
CGGTGACGCCGTTGGCTGGGGCGTTGTCGGCGGCGGCTGTCGCGGCGGTGGCGGCCTGCGAGCCGGTGACGGCGTTGGCCGGGGCGCTGTCGGTGATCGTCGCGCCGAAGTCGTCGACCTTGCGGGTGTTCGGGGCCGACAGGCGCGGCGGCGGGGTCTTGCCGTTCGACGGCGGCGGGGTCGGCGCGGCGGGCGCCGACGTGGGCTGCGTGGCCTCGGCCTGCTGGGCCTCGGCGTAGTCGTCGAGCTGGACGGCGGAGGTCTCGGCGGTGACCGGGTCGTCGTAGGGGTCGGCGAAATTGGCCGAAACCGGCTGCATGAAGACGGGTTTCAGTGCGCTCGGCGGTTGCTGCCACGGACCGAACCAGGCGGCGTTGGCATCCACCGGGCTATCGGCGAAATCGTGGTCCGCGTCGTCGAACGCGTCGAAGCCACCGGCGGGCAGGGCATCGATGCGGACCGCGTCGGCTTGCAGGGCAGGCTGCTCGTCGGGCAGCGGGCCGTCGAAGAGGACCTGCAGGTTCTGGCGGAGCAGGGTGAGCTCGGCGCGCAGCGCCGCGATCTCCGAGGCGTCGGCGCCGACTTCGGCGCGCACCCGCGCCTCGACCCCCATCTCGTATTCGCGGCGGGCGTTGATCTCGCGTTCGAGCTGCAACTCGTACACCGTCTGGAGATCGCGCACCTTCGCCTTGTCGACCGCCGCGTCCTTGCGGTAGCGGGTCGCCGCGAGGGCGCCGATCACCGCCGCCCACAGGGCCGCTACCAGGCCTACTCGTACGTATTGGACGTTTTCGCTGAAGATCAGGAAAACGCTTGCCGTCAGGCCTAGGAGAATGAGGGCGCCGATGAAGAGCTTTCCCGCGTCGTCCCGCCGTCGACGGGGCGGAGTGCTACGGGAGGGTGAAACCATGTGGGCCAGGGTAGCCGGAAACTGCTGGTCGGCCCACCGAACCCGGCGGTGATTCCATCCGCAAGTTGCTAGGTAGTAGCGGGTTCGTCCGGCGGTTCCTCGGGGGCCCGGCAGCAATACTCCAGCCACAAAGCCGCAGCAACCAGGGCGGAACCGGCGAGCAGGCCGACGACCGCGCCCGGCGAATCCGCGGCGGCCGCCGTCAGGGTGCCGCGCTGTGGGAATACCCACAGTAGGAAGCCGAGCCACACCCCGGCGGCCAGTGAACCCACCTGCATCGAGGCCTTCGCCAGCGCCGCGGCGCGGGCCACGTTGATCGGATGCAATTCGTTCGGGCCGTCGCCGATCTTCTCGTCGGCGATCTTGGCCTTGATGACGAAGCCCAGCGCCGCCTCGATCGCGGCGACCGGCAGCAGCGAGGCGCCCGCCGCGACCGAGATGGTCGGGAAGGTCGAATAGGCGAAGCGGGTGGCGATCCAGGCGATCGCCGCGGCGACCACCACGTTCAGCGCCAGATCGAGCACTCTGGTCGGCTTCAGCACGGGCGAGCGCTCTCGTCCCGCAACACCAGATCGGTTCGCACCACCCCGGCCCGCTCGGCCGGCGCGAGGCCGGCCAGCAGCTCGGCGATCGACACGTCGACGCCGTCGACCCGCAGCCGCGCCGA
Organism: Nocardia sp. No.11; assembly: GCF_038752175.1. NCBI lineage: Bacteria > Bacillati > Actinomycetota > Actinomycetes > Mycobacteriales > Nocardiaceae > Nocardia > Nocardia sp. No.11. Next base: position 1,578 of record NZ_JBCGFB010000229.1, read on the forward strand.
CGGCTCCACGTCGAGCCACGGGACCAGCACGAACGCCCGGTGGTGGGCCTGCGGATGGGGCAGGATCAGCGCGGGATCACCGGCGCGGACGATCCCGGCGCCGGTGTCGTCGGTGCAGGTGACCACGTCGACGTCGAGTGTGCGCGCGCCCCACCGGATCTCCCTGACCCGGCCCGACGCCTGCTCGAGGTCCTGGCCGAACCGCAGCCAGGCGTAGTCGTCGAAGCCCGGATCCTCGGCCACGACAACGGCATTGAGATAGTCGTCCTGTTCGACGCCGCCCCACGGCGCGGTCGTGTAGACCGGCGAGACCGCGAGCGCCCGCTCCCCCAGCGCGGCAACGACATCGCGCAGATGCCCGAGCCGGTCGCCCAGGTTCGAGCCGATCGACAGGACGGCGCGACTCATCGGCGCGGCCCCGGCTCGATCGTGCGGTAGCGCGTCGCCACCACCCGCACGTCGGCGAAGGTGTGCGGAATCGGCGCGGACGGCTTGTGCACCACGGCTTCCACCGCCTCGATGCGCGGGTCGGTCATCACATCGTCGGCGATCTCGGAGACCACGGTCTCGATCAGATCGCGCGGCGGACCGGCGACGATGTTGACCGCGCGCTCGGCCAGCGCGCCGTAGTCGACGGTGTCGGCCAGGTCGTCGGAGGCGGCGGCCGCGGCGAAATCGACCCACACCGTCAGGTCGACGACGAACTCCTGACCGTCGCGGCGTTCGAAGTCGAACACGCCGTGCCTGCCGAACACGCGCAGACCGCGCAGCTCGATCCGCGAGGTCGCGGGCCTGCCCGCGGGCGGGGGCAGCAGCGGTGAGTTCATCGGGAGACTCCTCGGGCGGCAGTGGCTCGGCGCCACGCGTCGACGACGGCGATCGCGTCCAGCGAGGCACGCACATCGTGCACCCGCACACCCCACGCGCCCTGGCTGGCGGCGATCGCCGAGACCGCGGCGGTGGCCGTCTCCCTGCCGTCCGGCGGACGCGGGCCGGACGCGTCGGCCAGCAGCGCGCCGAGGAAACGTTTCCGGGAGGCACCGATCAGGATCGGCAGCCCGCCCGCGACCAGCTCGGGCAGCGCGCCGAGCAGTTCCCAGTTGTGCTCGGCGTTCTTGGCGAAGCCGAGGCCGGGGTCCAGGATCAGCCGCTCGGGGGCGACACCGGCGGCGACGGCCAGGTCGACCTGGGCGCTGAGCTCGGCGCGCACCTCGGCCACGACATCGTCGTAGTGGTCGGCGGGGCCGGTGTGGCGGTAGTCGGCGCCCGCGCGCCAGTGCATGAGGATCCACGGCACCCCGGACTCGGCGACGACCTTCACCATGTTCGGGTCCGCGCGCCCGCCGGAGACGTCGTTGATCACCGCGACACCGGCGTCCAGCGCCGCCTCGGCGACCTCGGCGCGCATGGTGTCGACGCTGGTCGGCACGCCCGCGGCGACCAGACCGCGGATCACCGGGGCCACCCGGCCCGCCTCGGTGGCCGGATCGACCCGGTCGGCGCCGGGCCTGGTCGACTCACCGCCGACGTCGACGATGTCGGCACCGGCCGCGTACAGCGCGATACCGTGCGCGATCGCGAGGTCGGGATCGAGATAGCGGCCACCGTCGGAGAACGAATCCCCGGTCACGTTCACCACACCCATGACCACACACGAGCGGCCACCTCGCGGCGCGGTCACGAGGTGCTCGCTCATTTGCGCAGGATCAGGTCCAGCGCCTCGGAACGCGAGGCGGCGTTGGTCTGCAACAGGCCGCGCACCGCCGAGGTGGTGGTGCTCGCGCCCGGCTTGCGGATGCCGCGCATGGCCATGCACAGGTGCTCGGCCTCGATCACGACGATCGCGCCGCGCGGATCCAGCCTGCGCATCACCGCGTCGGCGATCTGACTGGTCAGCCGCTCCTGCACCTGCGGGCGTTTGGCGTAGAGGTCCACGACGCGGGCCAGCTTGGACAGGCCGGTGACCCGGCCGTGGGTGCCCGGGATGTAGCCGACGTGCGCGACGCCGTGGAAGGACACCAGGTGGTGCTCGCAGGTGGAGAACATCGGGATGTCGCGGACCAGCACGAGCTCCTGGTGACCCTCGTCGAAGGTCGTCGCCAGTACCTCGTCGGGCTCGGTGTAGAGCCCGGCGAACATTTCCCGGTAGGCGCGCGCCACCCGGGCCGGGGTGTCGAGCAGACCGGGACGGTCCGGATCCTCGCCGACCGCGAGCAGCAGTTCCCTGACCGCGCGCTCGGCCCGGTCCTGATCGAACGGACGACCGGTGGCCAGCGCCGTCAGGTCCGTCGGGCTCGTCGAGCCGAGTTCGCCGTCGGCGATCGACCCGTTCCCTGTTGGCTCAGCGACCTTCTTGTTGGCCGACACTTCTCCGCACCTCCACATGTCGACGCCGGTGATGGTCCGGCATCCGACGGTCGAGCGTAGTTGGCCGCCGGTCAGCGGCGGCCGTTCGGCCCTTCCCAGTCGTTGTTCTCCGGCTCGGTGCCGGGCTGCTGCGGCGGCGCGACAGGCGGCTCACCCCACGGCTGGAAGCCACCGGCGTGCCGCGGCTGCTCCGGCGGGGCCCAGGCACCGCCCTGGC
>NZ_JBCGFB010000230.1:0-4134 GCF_038752175.1 Nocardia sp. No.11
CCGCCCCGCAGCCGCAGGCCTCCGGCGGCGGCCTCGGCGATCTGCTCGGCGGGCTGATCGGTGGCAGCACCAGCAGCGGCGGGCTCGGCGGCGTGATCGGCGAGGCGCTGGCGAAGAACGCGGGCGGCGGTCTGGGCAGCATTCTCGGCGGCCTGCTCGGCGGCAAGCGCTGAGAGGTTTCCCACCGGGAGCTAACACCGTGCGGCCCGCAGCGATAGTCCCTACGCTGCGGGCCGAACACCTAGACTCGTCAGCACGACGAGACGGCGTCGGACGAGGTTGTGGCGTTGCTCAAACTCGGCAGAATTCCGCTCAGTTGCGTTTCGCATCACACCTACGGTGCCGTAAGGTATGGCCGCATCGCGACGTTCGACCGTAAGCACGACAGCGAAGGGTTTTTACATGGCAAGGGATCTGACTCAACTCGAACTGCTCACAGAGTTGGAGCCGGTTGCCGAAGAAAACGTCAACCGGCACCTGTCGCTGGCCAAGGAATGGCATCCCCACGACTACGTCCCGTGGGATGAGGGCCGCAACTTCGCCGCCATGGGCGGCGTCGATTGGGATCCGGAGCAGTCCAAGCTCAACGAGGTCGCCAAGGCGGCCATGATCACCAACCTGCTCACCGAGGACAATCTGCCGTCCTACCACCGTGAGATCGCCGAGAACTTCTCCCAGGACGGCGCCTGGGGCACCTGGGTCGGTCGCTGGACCGCCGAGGAGAACCGGCACGGCATCGTGATGCGCGACTACCTGGTGGTCACCCGCGGTGTGGACCCGGTCGCCCTCGAGAACGCCCGCATGATCCACATGACCAACGGATTCGCCTCCCCCACCGAGGTCGACGCCGGCTTCCTGCACTCGGTCGCCTACGTGACGTTCCAGGAGCTGGCCACTCGCGTGAGCCACCGCAACACCGGCAAGGTCTGTGACGACCCGATCGCCGACCGCATGCTGCAGCGCGTCGCCGCCGACGAGAACCTGCACATGATCTTCTATCGCAACCTGTGCGGCGCGGCGCTGGACCTGAGCCCCGACCAGGCGATCGAGGCCATCTCCCTGATCGTGGAGAACTTCCAGATGCCCGGCGCGGGCATGCCGAACTTCCGTCGCAACGGCGTGCTGATGGCCAAGCACGGCATCTACGACCTGCGTCAGCACCTCGAAGAGGTCGTGCAGCCGGTGCTCAAGAAGTGGAACATCTTCGAACGGACCGACTTCACCGCGCGCGGTGAGGCCACCCGTGAGCGGCTCGCCGCCTTCCTCGACAAGCTGGGCCAGGATGTGCTCAAGTTCGAGGAGCAGCGCGACAAGATGCTGGCCCGCGAGGCCAAGAAGCTCGAGCTGGCGCGCGTCTAGCCGACAACCACACAGCGCCGCCCCCCGTGTTCGGAGGGCGGCGCTGTTTCGTCGGTGGGCCTACTTGGTCGGCAGGGCGCCGTCGGTGCTGCCGACGTCGGTGATCTTCCAGTCCTTGCCGGCGTCGACGGTGATGTTGTAGGTGACGGTGTTGCGCAGGCCGTCGGGATTCTGGGCGTTGGTGGTGCTGACGTCGACGAACGCGGCCACCTTGTAGACCTCGCCCTCGTGCGACATCACCTTGGCGGTGATCGGCGTCGCGCTGGAGGTCCACTTCAGCGGGACGATGATCTGCTCCAGCTTGTCGCCGGTCGCCTCGAACTTGCTGGACAGCTCCGGCGAGGTGCCCGCCTTCAGTTTGGCCACCCAGGCGTTGACGTCCTGATAGTTCAGCGTCGCCGAGCCGACGGCATAGTCGAGCGCGATCTGCTCTGCCTTCGCGTCGTCGGCGTTCTGGGCCTCGATATCGGAGAGCTCGGAGCGCGCCGAGCCGAGCAGCACGCCGAGCACGATCGCGATGATCGCGAGGACGGCGATGACAGCGCCGCCGATCAGCGACGAGATCTGCACGGCGACCGTCCCCTTGTCCGGCCGCGCGGGCGCGGCGGCGGGCTCGGTCGGGTCGGTGGCGTCGTCAGCGGGTTCGGCCATGGGTGGTTTCTCCGATTACGTGGGGACAGCGCACCGCCGGAGGCGACGGTGCCAGCAGTCACAGGTTACTGAGCCGTAGCGCGCGCAGCGATCGGCCACGGCCGAACGCTGTCGTGTTGCTCACACCCGACCGCTCGCGAGGGCGGTCATGATGCTGTAACCACACGAAACAGGTAGTGGGCGATATCGATCACACTCGCGCCGCTCAGCCCCCGAAGTGCTGCGGTCAGCCCGCGACGCCGGTCAGCGGGGCCGAACAGATCGCCCCGCAGCGCCGGCCCCTCGGGCAGCGTGGCGGGCGGAACGCAGAAGGCGTGCCCGGCCGGGGCCGGGCGCGTCGCGGTGCTCGGTTCGGGTGCTCGTTCTCGCTGTGATCGGCCGCACCAGGGCTTTTTTCGGTCGCGACCTCGGGTGATGAGACAATGGCGAGCGTGACTACGACGATGCCCCAGGTGACGACGCCGCTGCGGATCGGGCCCTACCCGGTCGATCCGCCCGTGGTGCTCGCCCCGATGGCGGGCATCACCAACCGCGCGTTCCGCACCTTGTGCCGAGAGTTCGGCAGCGCGACGTCTATCTACGTCTGCGAGATGATCACCGCCCGCGCGGTGGTCGAGCGCAACGAGAAGACGCTGCACATGATGTCGTTCGACGACGACGAGAACCCGCGCTCGATGCAGCTCTACGGCGTCGATCCGAAGACGCTCGGCGAGGCGGTGCGGATCATCGTCGGCGAGGGCTGGGCCGATCACATCGACCTCAACCTGGGCTGCCCGGTGCGCAAGGTGACCCGGCTCGGCGGCGGCTCGGCGCTGCCGTACAAGCGCAGGCTCTTCGCCAATATCGTCAAGGAGATGGTCGCCGCGGCCGAACCCGCAGGCGTGCCGGTGACCTTCAAGTTCCGCATCGGCATCGACGACGACCACCTCACCTACCTCGACACCGGCCGCATCGCCGAGGCCGAGGGCGCGGCCGCCGTCGCCCTGCATGCCCGCACCGCGGCCCAGCTGTACTCCGGCGCGGCCGACTGGTCGGCCATCGCGCGGCTCAAGGAAGCCGTCACCACCATCCCCGTGCTCGGCAACGGCGACATCTTCTCCGCCGACGACGCCCTGCGGATGATGACCGAGACCGGCTGCGACGGCGTCGTCGTCGGCCGCGGCTGCCTCGGCCGCCCGTGGCTGTTCGCCGAACTCAGCGCCGCGCTGCGCGGCGAGCCGATCCCCGACGGCCCGACCCTGGGCCGCGTCGGCGAGATCCTGATCCGCCACGCGACCCTGCTCACCGCCCACGACGGCGAGGACAAGGCGATGCGCGACATCCGCAAGCACATGGCCTGGTATCTGATGGGCTTCCCGGTCGGCTCGCAGCTGCGCCGCAGCTTCGCCACCGTGTCCCGGCTCGCTCAGCTCGAGGACCTCGTCGCCCAGCTCGACCCCGCGGTCCCCTTCCCCACCGACGCCCTCGGCCCCCGCGGCCGTCAGGGCTCCCCGCAGACCAAAGTCGCCCTCCCCGACGGCTGGCTCGACGACCCCGAGGACGACACCGTCCCCGCCGCGGCCGACGTGATGCACAGCGGCGGCTGATTTCTCCCCTGCCGACCTTCCGCTTTCCCCGCCGGTCAGAGCGTCGCAACGAGATCGTCAGCGAATCTGTTGTGCACAGGAGTGGCCACTCGTGGCGGAATCGTTATCATTGCGGACATCGTTCGGCTGCGGTTCGACTCGGAGCCGGGACGATGACGCGCATGCTGCGGCAGCTAGAGAAGTGAGGTTCGTTGGTGGGTGACGATCGGCGTGGGCGAACGCCCCGGCCCGGAAGTCGCGCCCCCTGGGAGCGCTATCCGACGGCCGAACCCACCGAGCAGCCGGAGCCGGGCGCGCGACGTTCCCGGCACGCGGACGCGACCCAGGACCCCGGTGCGGCCCCACTGACGGTGCAGGACCTCGTCGACCGGGTCGACAGCGAACGAACCCGGCGCGGCAGGCGCAACGCCGCCCCCGAGGCCGAGGGTTCGCGTGCGGGCCGCCGCGCTCGCGAGCAGGCGCCCCGGCCCACCCAGCGCCCCGATCTATCCCCGCGCGCCGACAGCTCGCCCGTCGTCGACGACATCGTGGGCGCCCC
>NZ_JBCGFB010000231.1:0-4126 GCF_038752175.1 Nocardia sp. No.11
TCGCCGGTGGCCGACAGCGCCCGCGGTCCCATCGCCGCGACCAGCACCGGCACGGTGGGGGTGGCGCCCGCGACGGCGGCGGGCATCGGCGTGGCCGCGGTCAGGGTCTCGCCCCGGAAGTCGACCGCGCCGGTGTCGAGGATCGAGCGCAGCGCGGTGAGGAATTCGCGCAGCCGCGTCGCCGGACGATCGAACGGGCCGCCGAACGCGCGCTCGGACAGCGCGCGGGCGCCCAGACCCAGGCCGAGGGTGAACCGTCCGCCGGTGGCCGCCTGCGCGGTCTGCGCCTGACTCGCCACCAGCAGCGGATGCCTGCCCGGCACCGGCACCACCGAGGTGCCGACCTCGATCCCCGGGACCTCGCGGCCGATCACCGCCGCCACCAGCAGCGAGTCGTGCGAGAAGGTCTGGCCGAGCCACACCGAACTCAGTCCGGCCGCGGCGGCGCTGCGCCCCAGGTCGACGGCCGCGTCGACGGCATTGGCGGATTGGTCGAGGGCGAACGGGGACAACGCGATTCCGATGCTCATCCGAGGATCAACCCGCGCGGCAACGGATTTCATCGCATTCAGCGCACGCCGATTTCCACTGCACCCGAGCGCGCGGTCACGTCCTCGCCGCAGGCGGTTCGGACCGGGCACCCCGCGCGCGGCCGCGACCTCGGCGAACCGCGATCCCGACCGGTCACCCGCGCGGACACGATCTCAGCGGACGGTGATCCCGTCCGCGCGCATGGCGTCCTTGACCTGGCCGATGGTGAGATCGCCGAAGTGGAACACGCTCGCGGCCAGTACCGCGTCGGCCCCCGCGTGCACGGCGGGCGGGAAGTGCGCGACCGCGCCCGCGCCGCCGCTGGCGATGACCGGCACCCGCACCGCGGCCCGGACCGCGGCGATCATCGGCAGGTCGAAGCCGGCCTTGGTGCCGTCGGCGTCCATCGAGTTCAGCAGGATCTCGCCGACGCCCAGTTCGGCGCCGCGGATGGCCCATTCGACCGCATCGATGCCGGTGCCGCGCTTGCCGCCGTGGGTGGTGACCTCCCAGCCGGAGGGGGTGTCGGGCTGACCGTCGGGCACGGTGCGCGCGTCGACGGAGAGCACGATGCACTGCGAACCGAACCGCTGCGACATCTCCGAGAGCACCTCGGGGCGGGCGATGGCGGCGGTGTTCACCGACACCTTGTCCGCGCCGGCGCGCAGCAGCCGGTCGACGTCGGCGACGGTGCGCACGCCGCCGCCGACGGTGAGCGGGATGAAGATCTGCTCGGCGGTGCGGGTCACCACGTCGAGCATGGTGCCGCGATCACCGGTGGAGGCGGTGACGTCGAGGAAGGTGAGCTCGTCGGCGCCCTGGGCGTCGTAGGTGGCGGCCAGTTCCACCGGGTCGCCCGCGTCGCGCAGGTTCTGGAAGTTGACGCCCTTGACCACCCGGCCCGCGTCGACATCCAGGCACGGGATCACCCGGACGGCCAGCGTGCTCGGCGCCGCGGTGTCCGGCCGTTCGTCGGTGCGCGGTGTCATGGTGTTCAGCCTCGTTCCTCTTCGCTGACCGTGCAAATCATTTCCAGGAGTTCCTCGTGGACGCCGGGGGCGGCGGCCAGCACCGAGCCCGAGGTGATCGTCCACGGCGCGCCCGCCAGATCGGTGACCACGCCGCCCGCGGAACGCACCAGCGCGACACCGGCCGCGTTGTCCCACGGATGGTGCCCGAACACGACCGCGCCGCCGAGCGCGCCGGAGGCGGTGAACGCCAGGTCGATGCCGGTGGCGCCGTGCATGCGGACCCGCGAGGAGAGCCTGCTCAGCGCACCGAGCAGGTCGAACCGGAACTGACCGGGGATACGCCCGGCCGAGTCCACGTTGAACGCGCCGAAACCGATCATCGCCTCGGCCAGCTTGCCGGGTTGCAGCGGCGGCAGCGCGACGCCGTCGAGGTACACCGGGCCGCCCTGGATCGCCGCGTACCGGCGGCCGAGCAGCGGCAGCCAGGTCAGGCCGATCACCGGTTCACCCTCGTGGACGAGCGCCAGCAGGGTGCCCGACATGGGGTGGCCGGAGGAATAGTTGAAGGTGCCGTCGATCGGGTCGAGCACCCAGGCCGTGCCGGAGGTGAGCGCCGGGCCGCCGAATTCCTCGCCGTGCACCGCGATCCCGGTGCGCTGCTGGAGTTCGGCGGAGATGGTGCGCTCCAGCTCGAGATCGAGTTCGGTGGCGAAGTCGTTGCGGCCCTTGGTGACCGCGCTCGGCGCACCGATGCCCTCGACGAAACGCGGGACGACCCCATCCAGTACCTGGGTGGCGATGGCCAGCAGGTCGGTCAGCTCGGCGGTGCTCGGTGCGGCGGTCATCGTCGGTGTCAGCGCACCGCGGCCAGGGCCTCGGGCAGGGTGAACCGGCCCGCGTACAGCGCCTTGCCGATGATCGCGCCCTCCACGCCCTCCTCGGCCAGGCCCGCGATGGCGACCAGGTCGTCGAGCACCGAGATGCCGCCGGAGGCGACGACCGGGGCCTCGGCGGCGTTGGCGACCTCGCTCAGCAGTTCCAGGTTGGGGCCGGTCAGCGTGCCGTCCTTGGAGACGTCGGTCACGACATAGCGCGCGCAGCCGTCGCGTTCGAGGCGTTCGAGCGCCTCCCACAGGTCGCCGCCATCGGTGACCCAGCCGCGACCGCGCAGCCGCCATTCCCCGTCGATCTGCTTGACGTCGAGCCCGACCGCGATCCGGTCGCCGTACTCGCCCAGTACCCGCGCGCACCACTGCGGGTTCTCGATCGCGGCGGTGCCGATATTGACCCGCGCGCACCCGGTGGCCAGCGCCGCTTCCAGGGAGGCGTCGTCGCGGATGCCGCCGGACAGCTCGACCTTGACATCGAGTTCCCCGACGACCTGGGCGATCAGGTCCCGGTTGCTCCCCTTGCCGAAGGCGGCGTCCAGATCCACCAGATGCACCCACTCGGCGCCTGCCTGCTGCCACGCCAGTGCCGCGTCCCGGGGCGACCCGTAGCTGGTTTCGCTACCGGCCTCTCCCTGCACGAGGCGCACGGCCTCCCCATTGGCGACATCGACGGCGGGCAACAGCACAAGACTCACGGGATCAGACTAGTAGGTCCGGACTGTCGATCTCCGCACCGGTCCACGCCCCTGAGGCCCGTGTCACGTCGCGGGTTCAGCCGCAACGGCGCCGGAGTTCGGGGACGCCACCGCCGGTGAGCTCGTCGAGGACGGCGGCGCGGCCGACCACGGCCAGGGCGATGGCCTCGCCGGGGCCGCGTACCTCGGGTCCGTCGCCCCAGGCCCAGTCCACGTCGGTGGCGATGAAACGCAGGCCCTTGGTCCGCTTGCCCGGGAACGCGAACGGGTCCGGGTAGGACAGCACCGCGATCAGCCGATCGGGGGCGATGACGCGCGGTCGGCGCAGTGGCCGCCGGATGTCTTGCTGATGCACCAGCAGGTCCGAGAGCATGAGCCGCGGCGAGAACCGCGACAGCCGACCCGACTCGTGCTCGAACATGTGCACCAGCTGCGCGGTCGGCAGTTCGGCGAACGACGCGGCGAGCGCGTTGTTGATCCGATCGACCGAGCCGCGATTGCGCGCCGCGGCGGCCGCGTAGTCGAGGGGACCGAGCGTGTCGGTGAGCAGATGGCCGACCACGTCGCGCACCCGCCACCCCGCGCACAGCGACGGTGTCTCCCACTCCCGCTCGGTCAGTCCACGTAGGAGTTCGATCAGCTCGGCCCGTTCCGCGGCCAGCATCCCCCGATAGCTCATGCCCATCACTGTAGGTCGCCCTCCGGCGTCGCAGCCCCCGATTCCGGTGCACGACAGCGAAATACATTCCGACGGGTCTGTCTCCCGACGGCCCCGCAATCGACGGGCACACCGGGGCGCGGCCCGTGGTCACCCGCCCGGCGCGACGCCTGGACAATGGGACGATGGCCGCCGGTCGGCCGCATCGTGATCGCGCGCCGCCGACCGGCGCCACCGAGGAGAGGACGCCCGAACACCGTGGGCAAACAGAATCGGCGACGCCGCACCGGACGCCGGGCCGTGCCGACCACCGGACCGGTGCTCGACGCCGAAACACTGGCCGACCCGGCGCGGCTCGCCGAGGCGATCGCCACGGCCGCC
>NZ_JBCGFB010000232.1:0-3919 GCF_038752175.1 Nocardia sp. No.11
CGCCGGTGCCGCGGCGGCCGCCGGCCTCCCCGCGGCTGCCCGACTGCCCGGTGCGCGCGGTGCCGCCGCGGGTTCCCGCGGTTCGGTTCGCGCCGCTACGGGGCTGGTCGTTGCGTTTTCTTCGGTCCGGTGTGCCATCTCGGCGAGCGGAATTATTCATCTGTCCTGTCAATCGTCGGTGCCGAGGTCCATGTCGGACTCGGCCGGTTTATGCAGCCTGGTGAACCGTGGATCGGTCTCCAGGCTCTCGCTGATCTCGTCGATCAGGTCGACGCCGGGAAGCAGCGGCGCCAGCGGTGGCAGGTCGCCCAGTGAGGCGAGCCCGATCCGTTCGAGGAACAACTCGGTGGTGCGGTACAACGTGCCGTTGGTGTCGGGATCCTGACCCGCTTCCGCGATCAAGCCCCTGGCCAGCAGTGTGCGCATCACTCCGTCGACGTTCACCCCGCGAACCGCGCTGACCCTCGTCCGGGTCACCGGCTGGCGGTAGGCGATCACCGCCAAGGTCTCCAAGGCGGCCCGGGTGAGCTTCGTCCGGGCCCCGTCGAGCAGTACCCGCTCGACATAGGGCGCGTACTCCTGTCGAGTATAGAAGCGCCAGCCGTCACCGACGAAACGCAGGTCGATGCCACTGCCCCGGGCCGTCAGCTCCGCGGCCATCGCGCGCAGGGTGGCCTCGACCCGCTCGGAGGTGTCGTCCAGGGCCGCGGCCAGCTGTTCTACCGGCGCGGGAGCATCGACGACGAGCAACATCGCCTCGAGCGCCGAGCGCAGTTCCGCGTCCTCGAGCGGCTCGGAAGTGAACTCCGCCACTGCCTCGGTCATGCTGTGCCCTGCGGCCGCCGCCTGCGGGCCTGACCCGATCATCCGTAGTCCTCCTCGAACGTCAACGCCGCCGCTTCGGCGTCCGGATCCAGCTCCCCGAGCCAGCTCACGGCCAGCGGCCCGAGCGGATCGGGCTGGTCGAACGCGATGGTCTTGCCGCGATACAGCTCCAGCAACGCCAGGAACCGGGCGACGATTTCCACCGGGACGGTGCAATCGGCCACCAGTTCGGCGAAGGTCGTCCAGCCGCCGGGCCCGCGTTCCTTGAGCCGGGCCAGCACCAGCTCGGCCTGCTCGGCGACCGAGATGGTGTGCATGTGCAGATGCCCCAGACCGACCTGCGGAATCGGGCGCGGCCGGAACGCCGCCGCCGCGATCTCGGCGAACGCGCCGATGTCGACGCCGAGGGTCACCTCGGGCAACAGCCCCTCGAACTGTTCCTCGAGCGCCACCGAGCGCGGATACCGGCGCAGCGCGGCGGCTTCCAGCTCGGCGAGCAGTTCGGCCACCTGCTTGAACGCCCGGTACTGCAGCAGGCGGGCGAACAGCAGGTCGCGGGCGTCGAGCAGTTCCAGATCGTCGGCGTCGGTCATCTCGCCCGAGGGCAGCAGCCGGGCCGCCTTCAGGTCGAGCAGCGTGGCCGCGACGACGAGGAACTCGGTGGTCTGGTCGAGGATCTTGTCCGCGCGCAGCTTGGTGTTCTCGGCGAGCTCGGCGGTCAACGCTTTCGTGTAGGCGATGAACTCGTCGGTGACCTGATGCAGCGCGACCTCGGTGACATCGAGCTTGCGCGAGCTGATCAACGTCAGCAGCAGGTCGAACGGGCCTTCGAAGTTCTTCAGCCGCAGGTGGAACCCGGTGTTCTCGGCGGCGGGCGCCGCTTCTTGCTGAGCCTCGTGCACCTCGGGTATTGCGTCGATCACCGGCCCGACCGGTGGATGACTTCGCGTGCCATCGCCCGATACGACTCCGCGCCCGCCGATTTCGGGGCCCAGGTGGTGATCGGCTCGCCGGCGACGCTGGCGTCGGGGAACCGCACGGTGCGCGAGATCGCGGTGTCGTAGACCAGGTCACCGAAGACCTCCACCACGCGCGACATCACCTGACGGGAGTGCAGCAACCGGGCGTCGAACATGGTGACCACGATGCCGTACAGGCTCAGGCGCGGGTTGAGCCGGTCGCGCACCTTCTCGACGGTGTCGTTGAGCAGCGCGAGCCCACGCAGCGAGAAGTACTCGCATTCCATCGGGATGATCACCCCGTCGGAGCAGGCCAGCGCGTTGACGGTGAGCAGGCCGAGCGAGGGCTGGCAGTCGATGAGGATGTAGTCGTAGCGGTCGCGCACACCCGCGAGGGCCCGGCCCAGCGACTGCTCACGGCCCACCTCGTTGACCAGCTGGATCTCGGCCGCGGACAGGTCGATGTTGCTGGGTAACAGGTCCATCCCGTCGACCTTGGTGGTCTGCAGGACGTCGTCGACGCCTGCCTTCCCGCCGATCAGCAGGTTGTGCACGGTGAGGTCGAGATCGTGGTGGGCCACCCCGAGGCCCGCCGAGAGCGCGCCCTGCGGGTCGAGGTCGACGAGGAGCACGCGGCGGCCGTATTCGGCCAGGGCCGCACCGAGATTGATGGTCGAGGTGGTCTTGCCGACCCCGCCCTTCTGATTGCACATGGCCACCACCAGCGCGTCACCGTGACGCTGCACCTGCGGCGGTTCGGGTACCAGTCGCAGCGGGCGCCCGGTCGGGCCCATCTCGACGGCCTCGGCGACCTGATCCGGTCCACCGTCCCACGGTGTTTCCGCTGTCGTCACGATCCGCTGCTCCTTATACGTTTCCTACCGGTAACCCCTGTCGAGGGTAGCGAGGCCGATTCGGGACCGGCTCGCTTTCGTACGGTCCAGCTCTGGTGGTAGACGCTACCGCTCGGACCGGTGAGGTACAGCATGGCAACGCCGGGCGTGTTCGCACGATACCCGCCCGGCACGACCGCGCGGTGCCGGTTCACCTGGCCCGCGGATGGGCGGTGGCCCAGACCTCGCGCAGCGCGCTCACCGTCACGAGGGTGTAGATCTGCGTCGTCGTGACCGAGGCGTGCCCGAGCAGTTCCTGCACGACGCGCACATCGGCGCCGCCGTCGAGCAGGTGGGTGGCGAAGGAGTGCCGCAGGGTGTGCGGCGACACCGTCGCCCCGATCCCGGCGCGTTCGGCGGCGGTCTGCAACACCTGCCAGGCGCTCTGCCGGGACAGCCTGCCCCCGCGCGCGTTGAGGAAAAGGGCGCCGCCGGAACCCTTTCCGGCGGCGGCCAGGGACGGACGACCGCGCACCAGGTAGGCGTCGACCGCGGCGAGCGCCGGCCTGCCGATCGGCACGAGCCGCTGCTTGCCGCCCTTGCCGTGCAGCACCACGCACCGCTGCTCGGCGTCGAGGTCGTCGACGTCGAGACCGACCATCTCCGAGATCCGCGCCCCGGTGGAGTACAGCAGTTCCAGCAGCGCGCGGTCGCGCAGGCCACGCGGACCACCGTCGGCACCGCCCGAATCACCGTCGCCGCCCGCGGCTTCGAGAACGCGCAGCACCTGGTCGTAGGGCAGCGCCTTCGGCAGCCGCCGACCCGGCGCGGGCGGTTTCACCGCGTGCGCCACGTCGGTCTCGGTGATGCCCTCGGCGGCGGCGAACCGGTGCAGGCCACGCACCGCGATCAAGGCCCTGGCCACGGACCCGGCGGCCAGCGGCGGATGATCCGGCCCACCCGACCGCAACGCCATGGTGAACTCCGCGACGTCGCCCTGCGCGACCGCACCGAGATCGGCGATGCCGCGACCGGACAGGAAGGTGCGGTAGCGAGCCAGGTCGCGCCGGTAGGCGCCGAGGGTGTTGCGCGCGGCTCCGCGCTCGACCGCCAAGTGGTCGAGGTAGGCGTCGATCTCCCGCGCGAGCACGCCCGATGCCGCCTAGTCCCCGCCGACCACCGGGGCGGGCAACGTCGTGGTCCTCACGCGCCGCTCCCGGACCGCGCCTCGGCGGCCTTGCGCCGCAGGAACGCGGTCGGCTGACCCGGCCACGGCGCGTCGGCGGGGCGCAACGGCACCGC
>NZ_JBCGFB010000233.1:0-3880 GCF_038752175.1 Nocardia sp. No.11
TTCCTGGTCTGCGGTCTGGGCGGGCTCGCCAGCGCGGGCCCCCGCTGGTTGCTGCGCTGGCCGCTGCCGTGCCTGCTGGCCGCGCTGGTGCTGGCCTTGGCCGCACCGCACCTCGGCGGAATGTGGCTGGTGGTCGGGGTGATGGTCACGCTGACGGTGGCGGTGGTGTCGGAGACTGTGCGCGCGCGTCGCCCGGTTCGCGCGTAGCGCCTCCGTGGGGCGGGGNCGGAATGTGGCTGGTGGTCGGGGTGATGGTCACGCTGACGGTGGCGGTGGTGTCGGAGACTGTGCGCGCGCGTCGCCCGGTTCGCGCGTAGCGCCTCCGTGCGCCGGTGCGGATCGCCGCACCGGCGCACGGACGGCGCTGGTGATCACTCGAATTCGGTGCCACCGTCGCGCAGCAGGTACGCGTCGGAGACGATCTTGCCGATCGCCCGCCCGCCGAGCACCGGCGACTGCCGCTCGGTCGCGGGCCGGATCACCAAGCCCTCCCGGATGTTGGCGCCCAGACCGCTGACGGTCTCGCTGCCTTCGGCGAGCGCGAGCAGGGTCGCCGCGTCGTAGGGGCCTTCGTAGAGGACCGGCACCCGTGGCACGGTGAGCCCGAGTTCGCCCAGCAGCGTGCCGATCTCGTGATGGTCGAGCCAGCGGACCGGCTCGCCGCCCCGCTCCACCGCGACATCGAACAACCCGTAGCCCAGCGAGCCGTCATGCGCGGCCGAGGCGCCGTAGTGCAGGTCCTGCACGCCCGCGCCGTAGACCTCGCCGAACAGCCCGACCCGGTCGGCGTCGAGCGCGGTCGCCAGCTTCCTGGCGGCCTCGTCGAGGCCGTGCGCGCGGATCGCCCGCCAGTACAGGTTGCCCTCGGACGGCGTGAGCGACAGCGACTTCCCGCCGACGCCCTTGGAAGACACCAGGATCCGGTCCTCGGCCCGCACGAACGTGAGCAGGCACGCGGTGCCGTGGATCTTCTCCGTGGCCACCACCGGTTCCCCCGCGGTGAAGATGGTGGGGAACCGCTTGATGTTCTCGACATCGATCCACCGCAGCAGCTCCGGCGCCGCCTCGACCTGACCGTCCATCGAGACCGGTACCGGCGGCACCCACTTGGTGATCCCCAGCGCGTCGGCGAAGTCGGTGCCCGCCACGGCGGCCGCCGCCAGATCGACACCCGCGAGCGCCGCCGGCGTGCACACGATGCCCTGCGACACCTCGCCCCGCAGTCGCACCGCCTTCACCCGATTGCGCTGCGGCCCCGCCAGTTTGCCGGTCAGCCCGAGCTCGGCGACGAGCGCCTCGGGCAGTACGGCCTGCTCCGGGATGTAGATCGCGTGCGCGCCGGTCGTGAACTGACCCTTGGCCACGACCGCCCGGTACAGGCCGACCTGGGCCAGCTCGAGCCGGTCGGCGTTCGGATGCGCGTGGACGATCAGTTGTTCGGCCGTCACCTGCAGTGTGGACATGGAAACCCCCTCGTTGCGAGGTGATCAGCGTACGAGCCCCGCGCACCGGGGTCGACCGAATTTCGGTGTGGGCGAACGTCAGTGGGTGTCGACCCGGTAGCCGTCGGGGGTGGCGACGACGTCGGTGACCGGTCCGCTCGGCCGGCCGCAGCGGCGCTCACAGCCGGACCAGTGCTGACGGCCCGCCACCGTGAGGTCCTCGGCGGGAACCACGACATGGGTGGATTCCTGGGCGCCGGGCCGGACCCGATCGCTGTCGACGGCGGCCGCGAGATCGGCGCGCACATCGGTGAGCGACTTCGCGCAGCCGGGCCGCCCCGCGCACGCGCTGACCCGCAGCCACGGTGACTGCGCGTCGAAGATCAGCCCCATCGGCGCGAGCACCCGGACGACGGTCTCGGCGGGCCCCTCGTCGAGGTCGGTGATCACCAGGCTGCGCCACGGCGTCACGAAGACGGGCCGTTCGGCGGCGGCGAGGAACTCCGCGGTCCGCGCGGGTAACGTGCCGAGCGGCACTCCGGCGCCGAGGCTGACCAGGCCGTCGTCCTGGTCCAGCCAGCCGATCGGGATATCGTGTGCCGCACCGAGTTCCAGCGGCGCGCCGGCGGGGGAGCGGTCCAGCGTCTCGGCGACCCGCTCGGCGCCGCCGGGGATCTCGTGCAGTCGCCACTGGCCGTCGTCGCCGCAGCCGCGCAGGTCGAGGAAACCGCGCGCCGCGTCGAGCATCACCTCGACCGCCTCGCTCGCGCTCACCCGTAGCCCGGTGTCGGCGCCCGCGAGAACGACGGCGAACTCGTCGGCGGCGACGGCCTGGATGCCGATGTCGCCGCGCAGGGTGCTCACATCGCCGCGGCCGTCGTCGAGGGTGAACAGCACCCGGCCGGGCAGCTCGGCCAGCCGGGGGTCGGCCTGGAGTCCGGTGTCCAGGCCGACGGCGAGGTCGTGCACGTCCGCCCAGCCGCCGATCCGGCCCGACAGCGGCGAGGCCACGATATTGCGGACCCGTTCATGCGTGCGGCTGGGCAGCAGACCCGCCGCGCCGAGCCGATCGGCGAGGGCGGCGGGGTCCCCGACCCGGCGCAGCTGGATATTGCCGCGCGAGGTGAGTTCCAGGGCGCCGTTGCCCAGCTCGCGGGCCGCGTCGGCGAGGGCTTGCAGCTGCTGCGGCGCCAGCCGGCCGCCGGGGACGCGGATCCGCGTCAGCGGCCCGTCGGCGGCCTGGTGCAGGCGCAGGACACCGGGGCAGGAATCGGGGGTGCTCCTGGTCATGATCCGTCCAGCCTACGACCGCCGACCCGCGCGCCGCCGTCAGGCATTGCCGACGGGCGTCGCCTAGGGTGGTCGGGGAATCGTTCGCCAGTCGTTCGCCGACAGGAGAGGTCACCGCATGTTGCGTGAATTCGTGGACAAGCGTGTAGTTCCCGCGCTCGACAAGGTCGCGCACGCGCAGACGGGCACGGTCGGCCGCTACGTCGACTGGCTCGAGCGCAGGCATCCGCAGGACGCGCCGGTGGAGACATTGCGGCGGTTGTCGCGGCAGTACCTCGTCGTCGTCACCACCAGCGGGGTGCTGGTGGGTCTCACCGCCGCCGTGCCCGGGGTGGGCACTGTGCTGAGCCTGGCCGCGACCGGTGTCGACACGGCCGTGTTCCTCGAGGCGTCGTCGGTGCTGTCGGTCGGCGCGGCCGCGGCCTACGACCTCGACCCCGCCGATCCGCGGCGCGAGCACCTGGTGTCGAAGGTCGTCCTCGGTGAGGCGGGCACGAAGGTGCTCGACGAGACCGCCGGGCACAAGACCGGCCAATGGCTCTCGGTGGTCACCGATCACATCCCGGGCTTGGCGAGCATGCCCGACTCGCCGGCCAAGCGGTTCATCGTCAACTATCTCGTCAAACGCACCCTGCTGCTGTTCGGCACCCTCATCCCGGCCGGTATCGGCGCGGTCATCGGCGGCGTCGGCAACAACGCCCTCGGCCAGATGGTGGTCGCCAACGTCTACCGCAACCTCGGCACCGGTTCCCCGGAGATGGTCGCCGCGGGCACCACCCGCGACTGATCGCTTGACCTTCGACCTGCTCGAACCCCGATGATGACCGGGTGCCCGAATCCGATGACCTGCTAACCATCGGCGCCTTCGCCCGTGCCTGTGGCCTGAGCACCAGCGCCCTGCGCTTCTACGCCGACGCCGGTGTCCTCGTCCCCGCCGTGGTCGACGAGTCGACCGGCTACCGCTACTACGCCCCCGGCCAAACCGGCCCGGCCCGGCTGATCCGTCGGCTGCGGGCCGCCGACATGCCGCTCCCCGCGATCGTCGCCGTCCTCGCCGAACCCGACCCCGCCCGCGTCGCCGACCTGCTGGACGACCACCTGGCCGACCTGGACCGCCGGCTCCGCGCGGTCAACGCGGCCGCCGACGC
>NZ_JBCGFB010000234.1:0-3818 GCF_038752175.1 Nocardia sp. No.11
CGCCCCCACCGCCACCGCCGGTCGTGTCGAAGGTGTGGCCTGCCCCGCCCGCGCGCGAACCACCGCACGTGAGGCCGCTCGGCGTGGTGCCCGCCGGATTGTTCTCGCCCGCACCGCCGGTCCACGGCGGGCCTTCCTGCCAGCCGACCGCCGCGCTACCGTCGCCCCCCGTTCCCGCCGTCGCGCCGGGAGCCGCCGCCGCAGTAGAAGAACGTCGAATCCTGCACCGGCGACACCGAATAGCAGTCCGGCGCGTTGCCGCCCGCGCCACCACCGCCACCCGCGACCAGCACCGGCGCGTTGTCGGGCCCGAGCACGGCCGAGGCCCCGCCGCCACCGCCGCCGTCCCAACCGCTCGAGTACACCGTCCCGAAATTCGTGACCTGATCGACCGCTTCGCCCCTGGCCCCACCCGGGGCATACGGCGAGAACCCGCCGTTCGCGCCGCCCGCGCACCCGACCTGGACCTGGAACTGCTGCTCCGGCGTCACCCGCAAACCGCCGCTGACCTGACCGCCGAGCCCACCGATCCCGGTGAAGTTCGGATTCGGCGTCTGCCCCTGGCCGCCGACGGCCTCGATGTAGAGGCTCGTCGTCCCGGCGGGCACCGTGTAGGTCTGCGTCCCCGAGCTGCAATAGAACACGTCGATCGCGAGCCCCGACTCCGGGTCCTCGAAATGCTCGGACGCGTGCTCGGCGGGCGGGCCGGGCGGCTGGGACTGCGCGAGTGCCGCGGTGCCGACGACCAGTACCGCGCCCAGGGACGCGGCGAGCCACACCCGCGTCGCAGTTCGTCCGGCCATGCCAGAACTCCGTTCGCCAGCGCCGTTGCCGAGGAAACTTGACGAAACGGTAGCCGTGGTTGTCGCCTCGGCCCCGCAGCGACGCGCGCTTTCGCGCAGGTCATCGGGGTTGTCGACCGGGAGATCCGAGGCGAACCGGGTGGCGCGGGCGGCGGGCAAGTAAGTTCGGACCCGACGGCGGTAGCCGCCACGACGACAGGGGACCGCGGTGCGGAATTCGGACACGACCAGCGGCGCGCGACGCGCCCGCACGGCCGCGGTGGGAATCGCGGTCGCCACACTCCTCACCGCGGGTTGCGCGACCGACGGCAAAGTCGACGGCACCGCCATCGCGTCGACGGATGCGTTCGTGCCGACCGCGGACAACCAGGACCCCTCCCGCGAGATCCCCGGCGTCGAGATCACCGAGTTCCCGCCGGGCCTGCACGTGACCAGCACGCAGCGGGTCGCCTATCCGGTGATCCCACCGCTGGGCGGACCGCACGACAGCAGGTGGGCGGCCTGCGACGGCGTCGTCTACGCCACCGGCGTCCGCACCGAGAACGTGGTGCACTCCCTGGAACACGGCGCGGTGTGGATCGCCTACAACCCGGACAAGGTGAGCGCGGCGGATCAGGCCGCGCTCGCCGCGCGGGTGACGAACAAGCCGTACACCCTGATGTCGCCGATTCCCGGCATGGCCCACCCGATCTCGCTGCAATCGTGGGGCCACCAGCTGAAACCCGACAGCGCCGCCGACCCCCGGATCGATCAGTTCATCCTCGCGCTGCGCGAGAACCCTTACACCACACCGGAACCGGGCGCGACCTGCTCCTCGCCGCTGTTCGACCGCACCAACCCGCCCCCGTTCGACCCCACGGCCCCCGGCCCCGACGCCGTCGACCCGAACAGCGACGGCAGCGCTACCCCCGGCCTGCCTACGCCGTCACCTGGAAGTGGGCGATGACCTTGGTCGGGCGCACCCGCACGACCAGCTCCCCCGCCACCCCGTTCCGCTTGCCGAACTCCTCGGCCTTGTCCGCCCCCATGTAGCGCGCCGCGATCTCGGTGGCCGTCCGCACCAGCTCGTCGAGATCCTCCGACAGCGTCACCGTGCCCTGCACCTCCACCAGCGCGTACGGCGGCTCCTCCAGATCCACGCACAGCGCGACCCGGGGATCCCGCGCGAACGCCCGCCCCTTGGCGGTGTTCTTCCCGGTGTTGAAGACCAGCTCGTCGCCCTCGACGATGAACCACACCGGCGTCACCAAGGGCCGCCCATCGGCACCGGTGAACGCCACCTTGCCGGTTCGTGTTCCATGGGAAAGGAATTCGCGCACCTGGGGATCAGCGAGTGAGGCCATGCGATCAGGGTAGGCGCCGGGCCGTGGGAACCGGCGGCAGCGGCCTCGCGTGTCAGATCGCGCCCTGCTCGCGGGCGGTGGCGACCGCCGAGGTGCGGGATTTGACGCCGAGTTTGGCGTAGATGTGGACCAGGTGGGATTTGACGGTGGTCTCGCTGAGGAACAGTCGCTTGGCGATGTCGCGGTTGGACAGGCCGGCCGCGACCAGGCGCAGGACCTCGACTTCGCGGGGGCTCAACGTGGTGTCGGCGCGCCGGACGCGGGTCATCAGACGGGAGGCGACCGTCGGGGACAGCACGCTCTCGCCCGCGGCGGCGGCGCGGACCGCGGCGAGGAGTTCGGCGGGCGGGGTGTCCTTGAGCAGGTAGCCGACGGCGCCCGCTTCGATGGCGCCGAGGATATCGGCGTCGGTGTCGTAGTTGGTGACCACCAGGACGTTCGGCGGGGTGGGCAGGGCGCGCAAGTCGGCGGTGGCGGCGGCCCCGGAGCGGCCGTCACCGAAGCGCAGGTCCATCAGGACCAGGTCGACGGGGTTGGCGGCACAGAACGCCACGGCCGCGTCGGCGTCGGCCACGTCACCGACGACGGTGATGTCGGCGGACGCCTCGAGCAGCGCGCGCAGCCCGGCCCGCACGATCGCGTGGTCGTCGGCGAGCAGCAGCCGGATCATTCGACCGCTCCCAGCGGGAAGGACACGGTGACGGCGGTGTGGCCGGGTTCGGATTCGATCGTCATCCGGCCACCCTGCTGCTCGACGCGGCTGCGCATGGCCGCCAGGCCGAACGCGCCCGCGCGCGGCCCGCGCAGCACGGCGGGGTCGATGCCGATGCCGTCGTCGACGATGTCGAGGTGCACGTCGGTGTCGTCGTAGGTGAGGGTGACCCGCATGCGCGCCGCCCCGGCATGCTGGACCACATTGGCGACCGCGCTCTGCGCGATCCGCACCAGCGCGGCCTCCACCGGCATCGGCAGCCGCTCCGGCTCGCCCTCGACCAGCAGCTGGGTCGACAGCGCCGCCGACCGCGCCCGATCACAGATCCGTGCCAGCGCTTCGGCGAGGGACTGCCCGTCCAGCGCGGCGGGCGACAATTCGTCGATGAGCCTGCGGGTTTCGGCCAGATCCTCGGCCGCCGTCTCGCGGGCGAGCCGAATCCGGTCCAGTGCGGGATGATCCGGCGCCGCCTGCTCGGCCGCGTGCAGCAGCAACTGGATACTGCTGAGTCCCTGCGCGACGGTGTCGTGGATCTCCTTGGCCAGGCGTTCGCGTTCGGCCAGCTTGCCCGCCGTCCGTTCCCGCTCGGCGAGAATCGCTCTGGTGCCGAGCAATTCGTCGATCAGCCGCTCCCGTTCCACCGCTTCGCGGTACAGCGCCTGATAGCCGAGCCCGATGCCGATGGCGACCAGGGCGCCGAGCACGGGCCCGACCACCGCGCCCACCGACCAGCCGCGGTGTGCCGCGAAGCCGATGACGCCGACGGCCGTCGCCAGCACCACCGCGACCAGGTTCCACGGCCGCGGCAGCAGGTGCAGGTAGAGGAAGAACAATCCGAAGGCGAGATACACCGCGTCCGGGGTCAGCCCGAGCAGCGCCAGCCACAGCACGGTCAGCGTGGCCAGCCACAGCCCTGCCCTGCGCGCGTCCCACGCGGCGCCCGGCACCGCCCGCGACCGC
>NZ_JBCGFB010000235.1:0-3634 GCF_038752175.1 Nocardia sp. No.11
GCCGAGGTGCGCACCGCGGCGCCCGGCGCACCGGCGGCGCCCGCGCCCACCCCGCGGGAACGCGGCACCACGCCCAAGAATCAGCAGCAGTCCGCCCCGGACGAGACGGCCCCCGACCTGAGTTCGCTCGGCGGTCCGATCCTCACCGTGATGAACATGCTGATGCCGCTGGCCAGGGCACTGGGCATGGACAACACCGCGATCACCAACCAGTTGATCAACCTCGCCTACACGCTGGTCGGCCTGGTCTTCGGCCCGACGAAGTAACCGCACCCGCGCGGCCGCCGACCCGCCCCCGGGTCGGCGGCCGCGGCCGTTGCGGCACAATCGGCACGGTGATTCCTGTGGTGATCGTTGCGGGGTTTCTCGGGTCGGGCAAGACGACCCTGCTCAACTCGCTGTTGCGCAACAACCGGGGCACCCGGATCGGGGTGGTGGTCAACGACTTCGGCGCGGTGAACATCGACGCGATGCTGGTGGCGGGCCAGGTCGACGCGATGGTGTCGCTGGGCAACGGCTGCGTGTGCTGCGCGGTGGACGTCTCCGAACTCGACGACCTGTTCGCGACGCTGGCGCAGCCGCGCAGCGCCGTCGACGTCATCGTGGTGGAGGCCAGTGGGCTGGCCGAGCCACGCAATCTGATCCGCATGGTGGTGGCCAACCCGAACCCGCGGATCGGATACGGCGGGCTGGTCGAGGTGGTCGACGCCGAGCTGTTCGGCGCGACGAGCGCCCAGCACCCGGAACTGGTCTCGCACCTGCGCCTGGCTGATCTCGTGCTGGTGAACAAGGCCGACCGGGTCTCGGCCGAGGCGCTGGCCGAGCTGCGCGCGCAGGTGTCGGAGTGGGTCGGCCAAGTGCCGGTCTACGCGACGACCTACGGCCGCGTCGATCCCGGTCTGCTGTTCGACGACCGGGTGCTCGCGGAACCGAAGGTGGCCCAGCAGCTCAGTTTCGACTCGTTGCTCGACGACCACGACCATGATCACGACGACCCGGCCCACCGGCACCTGCACGACGAATACGTGTCGGTGTCGTTCACCAGCAAGCGGGAGCTGGACCCGCGCGCCCTGATCGCCTTCCTGGAAGATCCGCCGCCGGGCCTGTTCCGGGCCAAGGGCTGTGTGGCCTTCGCGGTGGCGGGAGAGCGGCGCAAGTTCGAGATGCACCTGGTCGGCAGGCATGTGGTGTTCACCCCCGGCTCGTGGGGGCGCGGCGAGGAACGCGTGTCGAACCTGGTGCTCATCGGCACCGGACTCGACGAGGACGCGGCACTGGAACGCTTGCGCGGCACCGTCTTCGAGGGCGAGGAGCTGATGGACGACCAGGCGATGCTCGGCGTCTGGCGCTACACCCCGCGGTGACGCTCAGCCGCAGGCATTGACCCATTCGGACAGGCCGTCGGCGAACAGCTGCCGCTTCCAGATCGGCACCTCGTGCTTGATCCGGTCGACGAGTTCGGCGCAGACGGTGAACGCCTCGGCCCGATGCGGCGCCGCGACCGCCACCACGATCGCCAGGTCACCGATGGTGAGCGAGCCGATGCGATGGCTCGCCGCCACCGGAAGTCCGTGCGCGGCGGCGACTTCGGCGCAGATCTCGGTCAGGAACCGCTCGGCCTGGGGGTGCGCGGAGTATTCGAGCGCCGTCACCGCCTGGCCGCCGTCGTGATTGCGCACCTTGCCGGTGAACACCACGACGGCACCGAACTCCGGTCCGTCGACAGCCTTTTCGACGGCGATCGGATCCAGCGCCTGGTCGCTGATCGCGGTCAGGCGCACCGCGCCGTGGTCATTCATGGTCGCCGCCTCCGGCTACTTGCGCGAGCAGATGATTCAACAGGGGTTCCAGGACCGCGATCCCGTCCTTCACCCCGCCGGGCGAACCCGGCAGGTTGACCACGACGGTGCGGCCTGCCAGCCCGGCCACGCCCCGGCTGAGCGCCGCGAGCGGGAACTTCGCCGTGCCGCGCTGCCGGATGGCATCGGCGACGCCGGGCAGTTCGCGATCGAGGACGGCCCGGGTGGCCTCGGGGGTGGCATCGGTGGGGGAGGCGCCGGTGCCACCGGTGGTGACGATCAGCGACGGCGCGTCCGTGAGGGCATCGGCCAACCCGGCCGCGATCTCGGCGTCGGCGTACACGAGCGGGCCGCGCACCGAGAATCCCTGGGTGCCGAGCCATTCGGCGAGCACCGGGCCGGTGGTGTCGACGCGGGTTCCCGCCGCGGCCCCGGTGGACGCGACCACGACCACCGCCGTGCGCGAATCACGCGCGGCGGTCGCGTGTTCGGTAGTGGTGTCGACCGGAGCGGTTGTCGCCGAACCGGATTCGGCGGGTGCGGTGTCCGAGCCGTTGCCGGTCGGGCTCGTCGGCGCGCTGCTGGATCGCGCCTCCGGACGCACCCAATGCCCGTGCTTGCCACCTTCTTTGGTGACCAGCCGCACCCCGTTCATCACTGCCGCGGGGTCCACCGCCTTCACCATGTCGTGCAGCGTGAGACCCGCGACGGCCACGGCCGTGAGCGCCTCCATCTCGACCCCGGTCGGCCCGGTGGTCTTGGCGGTGGCCTCGACGGTGATGGTCGTCTCGGTGAACCCGAACTCCACCTTGACCGACGACAGTGCCAGCTGATGACACAGCGGAATCAGCTCGGAAGTCTTCTTGGCACCGGCGATTCCGGCCAGCCGCGCGGTCGACAGCACATCGGCCTTGGGCATCCCCTCGGCCCGCACCAGCGCGACCACCTCGGCGGTGGTCTGCAATTCGCCTGCGGCGACAGCGATCCGGGTGGTGTCGGCCTTACCGCTGACATCGACCATGCGCGCGCGACCCTCGCGGTCGACGTGGGACAACTCGCTCATAGCGACAAGATTCGCACAGGGACACCCGCGGGCAGCGAGGTGACCTCGGCGGGCACATCGACGAGCACATCGGCCCAGGCCATGCCCGCGATGAGATGGGAACCGGGGCCCGAGACCACCTCGACGCCGTCGTCGGTCACCAAGCCGCGCAGATACTGGCGTCTGCCCGCGGGGGAGCGCACGGGTGTCAGCAGGGTGACCTCGGCGGTGGCCGGCGCGGGCAGGCCACCCAGCGCGCGCACCACGTCGCGGGCGAACACCGAGTAGGACACGGTGGTGCTCACCGGGTTGCCCGGAAAACTCAGCACCGGCACACCGTCGACGACCGTGTACCCCTGCGGTCCGCCGGGCTGCACCGCGACCGAACCGAAGGTGCCGCCCAGGGGCTGCAGCACGTCCTTGACCACCTCGAAATCGCCCTTCGACACCCCGCCGGAGGTGAAGACCAGATCGGCGGCGGCCACGGCTGCGCGCAGCACGGCGGTGAACTCCGCCGGATCGTCGGTGCTGTGCGCGACCTCGACGACCTCGACACCGTCGGCGCGCAGGGCCGCGGCCAGCGCGATCCCGTTGGAGTTGTAGATCTGGCCCGGCGCCAGCTCGGTCCCGGCGGGCTGGAGTTCGTCACCGGTGGTGATGCAGACCGCGCGCAGACGGCTCAGCACCGGCACGGTCGGCAGGCCGACGGCGGCCAGCGCCGCGATGTGCCGGGGCGCGAGCACGGTGCCCGCCCGGGCGACCAGCTCGCCGGCGCGCACATCGGTGCCGGCCT
>NZ_JBCGFB010000236.1:0-3580 GCF_038752175.1 Nocardia sp. No.11
CCCGCTCTACCAGGGCCTGGAGGACTGGCGCCTGCTCGGCTGAGCCGATTCCTGACCGAGGGCCCTCGCCTGCTGAGTCATTCAGCCGGCGAGGGCTTTTCGTCGTTTTTCAGGCAGCCTGCCTGATCACCCGGCGGGCATCGGTGCGGCGCACCGCCGGGAGCAGGTAGCGCTCGGGGCGCTCCGGGACGGAGCTGTCTCCCAGGACCAGCAGCGGCATGATCACCCCGATCAGCCAGGCCGCGAGCAGTCGGCGCGCACGGGGAGCGCGGCCCGTGTCGCGGTCGATGATGACCAGCCCGAACACGGCTTTGCCGAGCGTCGTCCTCGTCACGGCTTGGAAGACGACCCGGTCGACGAACGAGGCGAGCAGGAAGCATCCGATCATCGTCCACCACTTGATCTGGGGACTGTTCCACTCCTGGTGTGTCACGGCATGACGCGTCGCCTCGTCGGTGAAGAACACGACACCGACACCGATCGCCAGATGCAGGGCGACGTCGAGCGGGTAGGCCAGCGTTCGACGAAGCTTGCGCGGTGAGGGGAACGCGGGATCGTCCCATCCACCGTGCTTGCCGGGAGGTTCGGAGGTTGTCGCCGGAGAAGCGCTGCGCGGCTGCGGAATCGGAGCCGATGGCTCGCTCTTGACGAACAGCGAGGTGCCGAAGCGCGGCGGCGTGTAGAAGAGCGAACGGTAGGCCAGCTGTGTGCGGGTGCCGCCCGGTTTCGCGATGAGGCCTGCCTTGTTCGGCACCCCGGCGAACCACACCAGTTCGTCGTCGCCGCTGAACGTGCGCGATGTCCACTTGCGCAGCACCAGGGTGCCGGCGATGGTTCCCCGGTCGTCTATCAGATGGACCCATTCCTGGATGCCGGTTCGCAGCGTCTCGATGCGCCACACCTGCCAGCGATGCCGCGCCGACAACCATCGCCGAAACGCGGTTCGGGTCATGACGATTCCCGTCACGGTGAGTGGCAAGACCGCGAAGAAGCACAGCAGCGCCATCCGGTCGGCGTCCTGCGCCGTCCGTCCTGTCTCCGTCTGCGACACCTCGACGAAGTGGACGAACGCCACTGCGCACGCCACGCCGAGCCCGAGCACGACCAGCGCGCGCACAGTCGTCCAGAGAAGCGTCCACAAGGTGCGCGGTGTGCTCCAGGCCCGCGCCGTCCGGACGTCGGTTCCGTTCACAGCGCGAGCGTGAATTGTGGATGGACAACGGTGTCGAAGGTGATCGAGCCGGCCAGCAGCACCATCATCGCCCCGAAATCGGACCCGTACGCCACATCGGCGGTCGACAGCACGGCGACGGCGATCCGGGCGCCGTCGTCGGCGACGACGATCGCCTCGATCTGATGGACGGCGCGACCGGGAGACTCCGCCCGCGATGAATCGTCGACGACGGCATAGGTTGTCGTCGATTCGATGAACAGGACAGTGCGCCCGCCGAGTTCGACCGGCTCGATGTGTGCGTCGCGGCCGTCGGTCGCCTTCTCTGTGGCCAGCTCGGCGATGGTCACCCGGGGGTTCTGGGCGCGACCGCGATCCAGCAGCGAGATGGTCAGCCACGAGGTCACCGGTGTGCCGTCCGCGGCGGCGTGCTGACCGATCGCGCAGTAACAGGCGTTGTTGGCGCGCAGGACGGTCAGCAGGTCGGCGATGGCCGTCGCCACTTCGGGAAAGACGTCGGCGACCTCGGTCGGCAGGAACTCGACGATGCTCTCGGCCGACTCGACCGCTTCATGAATCGTGTCCAGCGGTAATTCGTAGTAGCCGCGCGGCAGGACGACCGACAGCGAGGTGGTCGACCCGCCAGGCATGGTGTGGGCTGTCAATCTCCAACTCCCTGGGACAGATCGATCGACTTGTACGAGGCGCCGGTCATCCGCTGCAGCACCGCCAGCGCGGTCGCCGGACTCTCCTGCATGAAGTGCTTGCCTTCGGCTCCGGTGAGCTGCAGCAGCGAATGCACACCGGTCGTCGCGCCGGAGGAGGTGAGCTTGTCCGACACGCCGAAGACGTTCTTGTCGGTGAAGACGCGGGCGACGAGACCCGGATCATTCGCCGCTTCCCCCCAGGTCTGCGCCATCATCCCGAATCTGCCGAGATCATCGGCGCCGCCCCCCATCAGGCCCACCTTGCCCGCCTTGAACACCCCCGAGGCGCCGGGCACCACGCTCAGCAGGTCACCGCCGACGGTCGCGGCGGCGCCGAGCCTCTCGGTCCAGCTGCCGTTGACCAGGTCGTCGCGCAGTTCGTCGTTGGTGGCGGTCAGGGCCAGCGCCCCCGCGCCCGCGGCCAATGAGATGCCCAATGCGATCGCGCTGATCGGCGGCGGAGTGACCAGCGCCAGGATGCCGCCGATCGCGGAGGTGGTGGACAGCACCTCGTGAATCGCGTCGCGGTTCTCATCGATCCAATCGGTGAGACTGTCCCACCAGCTCTTGTCCGGTTCGCTGGGTGCGAAGTTCGCGGCGGACTCCAGTTCGCTCGCCGTGGTGGTGGCCTTGGCGTTGTGCGCGATCTCCAGATCTTTCGCGCGAGCGATGATCGCGTCGATCGCGGCCTGACAGTTGTCGACCGCGGTCGACGCCGAGGTCACCTGGGCGTTGGCGGCGTTGAGCCGGGACTGGGCGTCGGCCAGCTCGGACGCGTCGGAGAAGGTCTTGTTGGCCAGGCCGAGGTCGGGATTGGCCTTGGCCTGCTGGAGCGCGGTGACCGCTTGGGCGTGGTTGGCCCTGGCGGTGGCGGCTTCGGTCTCCAGACCTTTCGCGGTGTCCTGGAAGGCCACGAGATCGGTGTGCCAGGCCGCGATCGCGGTGTTGGCCTGCTGCAGCGAGGATTGGGCGAGTCCGAGGTCCTGGGCGAGCGTGGCGTCGAAGCCGGCGCGGAAGGCATCGCCCGCCTCGCCTTTCCACACCTCGTCGTTGCTGTTGCGAATGCTGGTGAGCAGCGTGTTGGTCTCGGTGACGGCGTCGGCAGCCGTCTTGACCTTCGTGCCGAGGGCGGCGACTTCGGTGGCGTCCCCCGGGGTGGGGTTGAAACCGAGATTCGGGTAGGGGTTGTCGGTCAATTCGGGGTCCCCGGAGTGACCGCCTGTGGATCGGTCTGCGCGCCCGCCTGGGCGAGTGCCTGCGCGACCGCGGTATCGAGCTGCTGGTAGGCGGTGTGGCACTGCGCGATTCCGTCGGCGGTGACGGTCGCGGACTCGCAGATCCGTTCGATGCCGTACTTCCACTTGCTCTGGAAGTTGTCGGCGGCGTCGTTCAGCTTGGCGGTTCCGATGTCGGAATTCCCGTCCTTGGACAGCGCGTTCATGGCGTCGGTGAGCACCTGCTCCGTGCCGCGCAGCAACTGGACGGTCTTGCCCAGGACATCGATGTCCACCTGGAGAATCCCGGTCATCTACCCTCCCCGTTTCCTCGTTCTGTTGATTGGACGCACGAAGCGACGATTCGGTTCCATTGCGTTGCGGCGACGGACCGACGGGTCACGTGATCCAGGGAGTCAACATAGCGGGAACCCGCGGTACCGGGATTCGCTCGGTCGCGGTGGCCAGCGCGCCGAGCGCCGTGTAGG
>NZ_JBCGFB010000237.1:0-3372 GCF_038752175.1 Nocardia sp. No.11
CCGGTGGCCCCCGGCTCGAGCCCGCCCAGCAGGCGTTGGACCGGCTGGCGGCCAGGTTCGGGGTCGATCCCACCGATTCCGGTTCCCTCGACGCCGCGCGGTACCGGCAGCTGCTGCGCGCGGGCGCGGTCGAGGCGTTCGCCTCGGCGGTGCGCCACGCCGAAGCGGCGACCGATCCGCAGCAGCGGGCACAGCGGGAGGCCGTCGCCCGACGCTGGGCCGCCCGTCTCGGGCTGCCCGCCGATCCGGGGTTCGCCCGGGCAGCCGACGACATCAACCGGCTGCGCGCCGGGGTGACCCGCGATGCGGGCGATCTCGCCCATCTGGACCACCTGTTGCAGGCCGAACTCGGCGACCGGGTGCTCTCGCTCGACATCGACGGCGAGAAGACACTGGTGCGGCTCGTGGTCGACGGACCGGACAGCTGGCATCTGGAACCCATCGCGCATCCCGAGCCCGCACCGCGCACCCGGACCACCGAGCAGGCGGTCGAGGTGCCGCCGAAGAAGAACTGGCTGCGCAAGCTGTGGGATCGGCTGGTCAATCGTGGCTACTACGGCGAGAATCCGAAGTACCCGTCCGGCTCCAGCCAGGACAGCGCGGGCCAGTCGCTGCTGGGCCACGATGCCGGCCTGCCGCTGACCACGGTGAAGGACGCGACGCCGGACGCGCCCGGTGGCGAGTACGACCAGCTCCAGATCAAATTCAACCCCGTACGCATTCTCAAAGAGGGCGTGTACATGTGGCAGAACCGTGAGCTGGTGCCGATTCTCAAGCACCTGTCCTCGCGGATCGCCGACCAGGCGGGCGAGTTCCTGCCGTTGCGCAATCTCGACGGCACCGAGTACAAGCCGTGGATCTCCGACGCCGATCCGGAGCTGCGCCGTCAGATCGAACAGGATCTGCGCGATGCCGGGCTCGAGCATCTGCTGGAACCGGAAAGCCTGACGCCCGCCGAACTGGCCGCGCGGGAGACCAAGGCGCTGCCGGAATCCGATGAGCCGGTCCAGATCTCGCGGGACGGGGAGGAAGTGCCCGCGGTCGCCGAGCCGCTGCCGCCGTGGTTGCGCGAGGTGGTCGACGCCGTCAACGGCCGTATCTCCGACGCGACCGTCCTGGAGGCACTGGCGCACGAACTCGGTGTGCGGATCACCGATTTCAGCGAGGAAGGTCTGCGCAAGGCGCTCGCCGAGGCCGAGTACCGGCTGTTGCGCCGCGACGGTGTGATCCAGGCGCTGGAAGCGGCCGCCCGGTTCTTCAACCAGGAGAACACGGATATTCCGTTCCGGCCCGCCAACTTCCACAGCAAGGACCCGCTGGGCGCCTATCTGAAGGAAGTCGTCGCGGCCAGGGGCGACCAGTTCGATTTCACCATGCTGAACTGGCGCGGGGTGAACAACGGCGGCGAGTGGGTCAACCCGTGGGGTGACCTCAGCGACGACGGCGACGGGCCGACCGTCCACGCCGAGGACGCCCGCAAGATCTTCGACGACGCGCTGCGCAGGGCCGGGTTGCGAGACGAGCGGTCGACATGGGCGCATCTGGCCGGTGCCGATCTGGACGCGCTGGTGCGCGACCTCGACGGCGAGATCGCGAAGCTGCGCGGGCACCTCGACGACAACATCGCAAGGCTGGGTGAATTCACCCGGCGGGTAGCCGATTTCACCGCCGCGGACGCCGGCGACCGACTGGTCGTCGACGCCGAGAACGGCAAGATCGCCATCGTCGATACCGGCGCCGGGCACGAGGCGGCGCTGGCCCGGGCCTTGGCCGAGGCCGACGGGGGCTTCATCGACCGGCTCAACCGCGGCGAGGTCGAGATCGAGATCCGCGCGGTCGGGATCGACGAGCACGGCCGCGTGCACCTGCTCGAGATCGACGCACCCGAAGTGCGGCACCTGCGCACCGAGGTGGACGGGCACACCGTCGACGCGACCATGCTGCGCGACGGGGCCGGCCCGTGGCGGATGGTCGATGCCGCGCCACGCGGTGTCGAGGCCGAAGCGAACTTGGCGGTCGTGCCGGAGGAACCGAATCTGCCGGTCCGGGAACCGCGTTCGCAGGCCGAGGTGCGAGCCGACATCGCCGAGGTCGCCGGACGGCTCGGGATCGACGACCCGTCGAACTTGCCGGGGGAGCGGCTGAACAGCCTGCTCGCCGAGCTGGACCGGGCCAATCAGGTGCGGGCCAGGCAGGTGGAGGGCCTGGTCGACTACGCGCGCAGCGCCGACGCGATCGACAACTTCAACGCTCTGCACAACGCGCGTAGCGCGCTCGCACTGCGCTTCGGCGTGCCACCCGAGGCGCTCACGCCGGAGGTGATCGCCGACGGGCTCGCCGATCCCGGCACCCGGGTGGAACTGCACCGTCAGCGCGCCAAGGACCTCACCGAGTACGCGAAACTGCTGCGCGCGTTCGACCCGGCCGCGGTCGGTGCCGCGCGGGACGCGCTCGCTCCGCATCTCGGGCTGGCGCGCGGTGGTCTGCCGTTGGACGCGACCGCGCTCGCCGAGGCGCTGTCCAACCGCGCCGCGCGCGGCGACCTCGACGATCTGACCGGCCCGCTCGCCGACTACGTGCGCGCGCTGGCGAAGATCGATCCGTACGCCGACGACCTGGTCTACAACCCGGAGACCGATCCTCGTGCCGTCGGCGACGATCCGCCGGTGCACGACCGCGACGCCCTGGACTTCCTGCGGGAAGTCGGCGCCGATGCTCTCACCGACCGGTCGCCGCTGCCGCCCGCCCCCGAGGACGCGGTTCCCGGTCNTCGTGCCGTCGGCGACGATCCGCCGGTGCACGACCGCGACGCCCTGGACTTCCTGCGGGAAGTCGGCGCCGATGCTCTCACCGACCGGTCGCCGCTGCCGCCCGCCCCCGAGGACGCGGTTCCCGGTCCCAGCCGCGATCACGCCCGGCTGCTCGGTGTCGACCTGACCGGCGCCGCCGACGACCGTGTGGCGCAGGTCTACGAGTGGTTCCGCGACGGTCGCATCGACAAGCACGAACGGCTCACCCTCGAACAGCTCGCGCAGGTACACGCGGAGATCCGCGACGAGATCCGGCAGCGGGCGGCCGATATCGCCCTGTTGCGGGAGCTGCTCACCGAGCCGTTCGTCACCGATCCCGAGCTCGGTGGCGCGGACAAGCCCGCGCTGGACGGGCCCTCCGAGGCGCGCCCGGCGGGGCCACCGACGCCCGGCCTGCCTGCTCCCGCCACCCCGGCCGTGCCCGGATCGTCCGTGCGACCAGGACTGCCCACAGGCTCGGAAGCCGACGGTCACAGTGGCATTCCGCCTGCGGACGACGGTGGCCGGGATTCGCGGGGTGACGACGATCCGGGCGAGCCGCCCGCGCCGCGGCCCGCGCCCG
>NZ_JBCGFB010000238.1:0-3260 GCF_038752175.1 Nocardia sp. No.11
GAAGTCGCCGCGGGCCAGGGTGTCGTTCATCCGCTGATGCGCCGACTGCCAGCGGGCGAGCGCGGTGCGGGCGTCGGCGACCTCGGCGCGGGCGGGCGCGTCCTGCGGGTAGCCGGCGAGCAGTTCGGTGAGCCGGGCGGTGTTGGTGTCGAAGGTGCGGTCGTAGTCGCCGGTGGCGTCGCGGCGCACCAGCTTCACCATCTCCGCCGACCTGGCCTGCTGCACCAGGATGCGGCTCTCGGCCAGCCGGGCGGCGGGCACGGCGCCCTGGTCGCGGCACTGCATCATCGACACCGCCGACACCGAGCCCGCGGCCACGGTCCACACCAGCGTCAGCGCGAGCGCGGCGGTGCCGAGCAGCAGGCCCATGTTGAATACCCGTCGCGAGCGTCTGGCCAGCTCCACCTGGACCCACAGCAGGGCGCCCAGCGTCGCCATCAGCAGCACGATCGCGGGCCAGGGCGGTAACACGTGCCGGTGCTGGGCGGCGGTGACCGCGTCGAGCCGGTGGTTCTCCAGTTCCTCGGCCATCGGCAGCAGCGCCGTCTGCATCTGGTGCGACGCCTCACTGAGGTAGGCGGCGCCGACCGGGTAGCCGTTGCGGTTGTTGGCGCGCGCGGTCTCGATCAGGCCGGTGTAGACCGGCAAACCCGTGGCGATGCCGGTGCGCAGCTTGCGATCGGTGCCCGACGGGTCGGCGGCCTCCTCGACGGAGATGTGCCCGGCCTGGGTCACCAGTTCGGCGGCGGCCTCACCGATGGCCTGGGTGTAGCGGTCGCGCACGGTCTTGGGCTCGAGTCCGCCCGCGATGAACGCGGTGCCCGCGGCGGCGTCGGCGATCGAGAGCGAGGTGTAGAGGTGATTGGCCGAGTGGGCGTCGGGTTCGGTGTCGTCGAGCAGGACGCCGAGAGCTTGCTGGCGGTCGCTGACGGTCGTCGAAGTCACCGCGCCCGCGGCGACGCACAGCAGCATCAGCACCAGACCGGCAGCCACGAGCCGACCCGGCGAGGACTGCACGAACCCGCGCAAGCGGGCGGGATGGAACTGCGCACGCAGGGCCTTCACGTCCGGCGCCGGCGGCCGGTCGACGACGATCGCCGGTTTCCGCAACGCGGCGCGCCGGCTCGTCACCGGCGCGGCCGGAGCCGTCGCCGAACCCTGCGTGGCCTGCGGCGACGGGCCGGAACGAACGGCCGCGACCTCGGTCGAGGCATCGCGACTCCCGGGTTCGACCATCGTTCACCTCCCCGTGCTGTCCGCGCACCCCTCGTGGTGCGGAGTTTATTGTGGTCCTACCGGTGGCGCAGCCCCGCAGACACCCCCGAAGCGGTTGCTGCTCGGCTGCTACGGAGGAAAGAGTATTGGATGCGCGGTGACGGAGACGGCTGGTCGAACAGTCCGGGCGGGGTTCGGCACTGGGGCAAGTACGGTGCGGCGGGCTTGTTGCTGCGCGCGCCGCTGCCCCGGGGCGGGTCGGCGGTGCTGCTCCAGCACCGCGCGCCGTGGAGTCATCAGGGCGGCACCTGGGCCATCCCCGGCGGCGCGCGGGATTCCCACGAGAGCGCCGAGCACGCCGCGGTCCGGGAAGCCTGGGAGGAGGCGGGCATCACCGCCGACGCGCTGCGCGTGCGCGCCGAACGGCTGACGATGACCGCCCCGAGCGGCTGGACCTACACCACGGTGGTCGCCGACGCCGAGTTCCCGCTGCCCACGGTCGCCAACAAGGAGAGCTCCGAGCTGGTCTGGGTGGCCGAGGGCGAGGTCGACGACCTCCCGCTGCACCCCGGTTTCGCCGCGGCCTGGCTCGGGTTGCGCGCGGTCCCGCTGCGCCTGCGCTTCGCCGCCGACCCGGTCACCGACCTGCCCCGGACCGTCGAACTCGCCGATCGCGGGTTCTTCTGGTTGCACGCGCTGGACGGACCCGGCGCCGAGGTCACCATCGGCCCGGACCCGGCCGATGACCTGGCCGCGGCCCTGACCAGCCTGCTGACCTGAGTCGCGCTACTCGGCCGCCGCGGCGACCAGAGCCTGCTTGAGCTCGCGCGCCGCGGCCTCCGGATCGGCGGCCGCGGTGATCGCGCGGACCACGACGATCCGCCGCGCACCCGCGGCGAGCACCTCGGGCAGCCGCTGCGCGTCGATGCCGCCGATCGCGAACCACGGCATCGTCGGGTGCGCGTCGGCGGTGGAGCGCACCAGGTCGATGCCCGCGGCCTGGCGGCCCGGCTTGGTCGGCGTGGTCCAGATCGGGCCGGTGCAGAAGTAGTCGAGATGGCCGTCGATGGCCGCCAGCCCGGCTTGGGCTCGATTGTGACTCGACCGGCCGATGACGACATCGGGGCCGAGAATGCGGCGCGCGTAGGCGGGCGGGAGGTCGCCCTGGCCCAGATGCAGGACGTCGGCGCCCGCGGCCAGCGCGATGTCGGCGCGGTCGTTCACCGCGAGCAGGGCGCCGTGCCTGCGGGTCGCCGCCTTGATCTCGGCGAGGGCGCCCAGCTCGGCCTTGGCCTCCAGCGGGCCGAACTCGGCCTCGCCGGGCGACCCCTTGTCGCGGAGCTGGACGATGTCGACGCCACCGGCTAGCGCGGCATCGACGAAGCGGGCCAGATCGCCCTTCTCCCGGCGCGCGTCGGTGCACAGATACAGCAGCGCGCTCGACAGGCGCTCCCTGGGCGGGACGGATCGATTCGGATGGGAGGGCTGCACAGTGTCGACGGTAGTCGCGCTACCGTGGAGACGCGAACGCCGAGGCGCTCGGTAGGCGGAAAAAGACAGGTGGAACGTGATGCGAACTCTGGCGGTCGTTGGCGGCGGCGCCGTCGGACTCGCCGTCGCATGGCAGGCCGCCGAGGCCGGCTGGACCGTCACCGTCTTCGATCCGGCGCCGGGCTCGGGCGCGTCTTTCGTGGCGGGCGGCATGCTCGCGCCGCTGTCGGAGGGCTGGCCCGGTGAGGACCGGGTGCTGGCCTTCGGCGCCGCCGCGCTGGCCGCCTGGCCCGCCTTCGCCGAGCGGCTGCGCGCGATCACCGGTGAGTCGGTGTTCGTCGCCGACGAGACGCTGACCGTCGCCCTCGACGGCGCCGATGCCGCCGACCTGCGCACCGTCGCCGACTGGCTCGCCGGATTCGGCCACGAGCTGAGCGTCCTCGACCGGGCCGGGGTGCGCGCGCTCGAACCGGCGCTGGCCCGCACCGTGCGCGCGGGTCTGCTGGCCACCACCGAACCCGCCGTCGACAACCGCCGGGTGCTGACCGCCCTGC
>NZ_JBCGFB010000239.1:0-3228 GCF_038752175.1 Nocardia sp. No.11
AGGCCGCTCCGGCCGCCGTCGCCCCGCAGCCCGCGGCTTCGGCTGGTGCGGTCACCGGTGACGCCGTCCGCGCGGCACTGCGCGAGGTCGTGGCCGACAAGACCGGCTACCCGGTCGAGATGGTCGACCCGACCATGGATCTGGAAGCCGACCTCGGCGTCGACTCGATCAAGCGCGTCCAGGTCATCGGCGCACTCCAGGAACGCTTCCCGTCGCTACCCAGCCTCGGCCCCGAGCAGCTGGGCACCCTGCGCACTCTGGACCAGATCGCGGATCTGCTGGCCGGCGCGGACGCCACTTCCGCCGCGCCCGACGTCCCCGTGACCAGCGAGGCCGCCCCGGCCGACGACGCCACCAGCGCCGACACCCTGCGGCAGGCGCTGCGGGAAGTCGTCGCCGACAAAACCGGCTACCCGGTCGAGATGGTCGACCCGACCATGGATCTGGAAGCGGATCTGGGCGTGGACTCGATCAAGCGGGTCCAGGTGATCGGCGCTCTGCAGGAACGGTTTCCGAATCTGCCAAGCCTCGGACCCGAGNGGATCTGGGCGTGGACTCGATCAAGCGGGTCCAGGTGATCGGCGCTCTGCAGGAACGGTTTCCGAATCTGCCAAGCCTCGGACCCGAGCAACTCGGCACCCTGCGGTCGCTGGATCAGATCGTGGCCGAGCTGGCCGGGGGTGATGTCCACCCAAAAGCTGAGGCCGCGGCCGAAACGCCGCGGCACGTCGTCGAACTCGTCGAGCTGGCGCCGGTCGATCTCGCGGTCGATCCGTATCGCCCGGCGGGTCGCGCACTGGTGGTCTGCCTGGACGAATCCGCCGAGACCGACGGCGAGGCGATCGAAGAGGCACTGCGCGAACGCAGCTGGAGCGTGCAGCGGGTCGGCGCGGCCGACGCCGTGACCGGACCGGCGGACGTCTGCGTGGTCGTGGCCGGTGTCGCGTCGGAATGGGAGCAGGCCGAACGCGTCCTCACCGAGGCGATCCTGGTCGGCGGCCGGGTGCTGCCCGCGCTGCGTGGCGCGAGCGCCCGGGCGGGCTTTGTCACCGTCACCCGGCTCGACGGGCACCTGGGTCTGCTCGGTGACGCCGAGCCGGTGCCGGCGCTGCTCGGCGGGCTGGGTGGTCTGGTGAAGACCCTGGCCGCGGAGGAACCGGCCTTGTTCTGCCGGGCCCTCGACATCGCCCCCGCGGCGACGCCGGGGCGGGTGGCCCAGATCGTGCTCGAGGAACTGTGCGACGCGGCGATCGACACCGTCGAGGTCGGCGTCGACGGCTCCGGCCGCCGCCGCACCCCGGTGCCGAGCGGGCACAAGCCCGCCCTCACCAGCGAGACCGTCAGTGCCGCAGCCGAACTCGATCCGTCGGTGCTGACCGACGACGACGTCCTGCTGGTGACCGGTGGCGCGCGCGGCGTCACCGCCACCTGTGTGCTCGCCCTCGCCGCGCACAGCGCCGCGCGCTTCGTCCTGCTCGGGCGGACCCAGCTCACCGACGAGCCCACCTGGGCGGTGGGGGTCGCCGACGGTGACCTCAAGCCGGCCGCCGTGCGGGCCCTGGCGGGCACCGGGGTCAAGCCCAAGGACATCGACCGGGCGTGCGGGGAGATCCGCGCGATCCGCGAAATCCGCGCCACCCTGGCCACGCTCGGCGACCGCGCCGACTACCTGGCCGTCGACGCCACCGACGCGGCCGCCCTCGCCGCGGCGATCGCGCCGTGGCGCGACACCGTCACCGGTGTCGTGCACGGCGCCGGTGTGCTGGCCGACTCGCTGATCCCGGACAAGACGGCGGACTCGATCGGGCGGGTGCTGCGTCCGAAGATCGGTGGTCTCGCCGCCGTGCTGGCGGCGGTGGGGGAGCCGAAGGATCTGGTGTTGTTCACCTCGGTGGCCGGGCTGTTCGGCAATACCGGGCAGGCCGACTACGCCGCCGCGAACGAGGCGCTGTGCCGCTTCGCGGTGAGCTGGCGGCGCAGGCATCCCGGCCACCGCGTCACCGCGCTGGACTGGGGCGCCTGGGACGGCGGCATGGTGACCGACGACCTGCGCGAGCACTTCCGCAGCCGCGGCATCCCGCTGCTCGCACCCGCCGCCGGTGCCGCCGCGTTCACCACGCAGTTCACCACGGCGCGCAGGCCCGAACCGGTCCTGCTGGTCGGGGCGGCCACCGCGCTGTCGACGGGCGAACGCCCGGCGACGCCGGTGCGGGCCCGCCGCGACGTCACCGATCTGGTCGACGAACCCGTGATCGCCGCGCACCGGATCAGCGAGCACATCGTGTTGCCCGCGACCTTCGGGCTCGGCGCGATGATCAACCTCGCGGAGCGAACCCGGCCGGGCCGCACCGTGATCGGAGTCCGCGACTACCAGGTGCTCAAGGGGCTCGTGTTCGATCATCCGGTCACCGCGCTGGAGATCGAGCTCGAACCGGTGGCCGATGTCGACGGCCGCACCGCGGTGCGCGCCACCGTCTTCGGTGACAAGGCTGCCCACTTCCGGGCGACCCTGCTGCTGGCGGCGGGGCCGGAGACGGCGGGCACCCAGCCGATCGTGGCCGGTCCTGGCATCGACGCCGGACGGATCTACACCGATGCCGTCCAGTTCCACGCCCCCGCGCTCCAGGGGCTGCGCGGCATCCGCTCCGAGAGCGACAGCGCGATCGTGCTGGAGTGCTTGCTGCCCACCGGCCCGGTCGCCGACGGCGCCTACGCGGGCCGCCTGCACGATCCCGTCGCCGCCGACCTGATCCTGCAGGGACCGCCGGTCCTCGGCCACCGCCTGCTCGGCGCGGCCTGCCTGCCGCTGGGTGTCGGCCGGATCGACTACCACCACCCGCTGCCGACCACCGAACCGTTCGTCCTGGTGGTCGACAACCCGCGCGCCGGGCGGCTCGAAGCCCGCGTCGACGCGACCGCGCTGGCCACCGACGGCACAGTGCTGCAGCGGTTCTCGGACGTCACGGTCCTCACGACGCCCGATCTGACGGAGAAGTTCCAGACCTCGGTGAGGGAGTGGACCCGATGACAGTCCTCGATTTCGACGGCGTCGCCTTCGACCCGGTCGGTGCGGTCGACGCACCGCCCGCGCCGCGGGCCCAGCCGACCACCACGTCCACCGCGCGGGCAGTGTCGCCTGCGCCCACCGCCGAGAGCGCGCGTTACTCCGGTGCGCCGGTGCCCGATTCGGCCCTCGGCCCGATCGGCGAGCTGCGCACCGGCCTCGTC
>NZ_JBCGFB010000240.1:0-3150 GCF_038752175.1 Nocardia sp. No.11
ATCGCCCGGCTGCGCGCCGACGGCGGCGAGCTGCACACCGGCGACGCCGTCACCGCCCTGCGCCGGATCGGCGACGGCTGGCGGGTGCGCACCGCCGCGGGCCGGGACCTGCACGCCGACACCGTGATCGCCGGCTCGCACATCCTGGCGACCCTGGAACTGCTGCGGGCAGGCGATTTCGACGCGGCCACCCTGGACGACTGGCAGCGCCGGATCCGGGTCGGCCCCGGCATCGGCATGGTGGTGCGCCTGGCCACCGACCGGCTCCCGGACTACCCCGGCGCCTGCCCCGCCGAATCCGCGCGCGGACTGCAGTTCCTCGTCGCCGACCGCAACCAGCTGCGGCGCGCGCACGGCGCGGCCCTCGGTGGTGCGCTGCCGCCCCGGCCGGTGGTGCTGGCGATGAGCTTCAGCGCGCTCGATCCCACCATCGCGCCGCCCGGCGAGCACCAGCTGTCGCTGTGGGCGCAGTGGCATCCCTACGCGCTCGCCGACGGCAGCGACTGGGCCGAGCACGGCGAGCGCGAGGCGGACCGGATCGTCGCCGAGGTCGAGCGGTACGCCCCCGGCTTCGCCTCGTCGGTGCGGCAGCGGTTCGTGCAGACGCCGGTCGACCTGGAACGCGAGATGGGGTTGCGCGGCGGCAATGTCATGCATGTCGAGATGTCGCTGGATCAGATGATGCTGTGGCGGCCGCTGCCGGAGTTGTCGGGACAGCGGGTGCCGGGCGCGCCCGGCCTGTACCTGACGGGCGCGTCGACCCATCCCGGCGGCGGTGTGTCCGGGGCCAGCGGCCGCAGCGCCGCTCGGCTCGTCCTCGGCGATCGCCGGATCCGCCGGTTCCCGTTCGCGCGCGGGCGATGAGACCTGGACTCGCCGTGTCGTTCTCGTGCGGCCCGGCATCGTCGCGGCGGATCCCGTCGCGACGACGGCGGTATCGGCTGCCAGCGGTGCGGTGCGCGCTGGAGCGCGGCGACGAGACTTCGGTGACGGCGGCGCGTGGTTCGAGGTCGTCGATCGGCAGGCGGAACCGGTGATCGATACCCGGCACCCTCGGTGGCTCGCGGACCAGCCGGGCCGGGGCGCGGCGGCGTTCGGTCGATGGTTACGCACCGAGCCGTCGCGCGCGTTGCCGACGGCCACGGCGATCCTGCTGGTCCTGGCGCAGATCGCCTATCCGTTGAGTGCGGGCACCATGCGTGACCGGATCACGATCGTCGTCGTCGCACTGTCGGCGGCGACCGCCCTCCTGCACGCGGCGACGACCCGCGGCGCGCGCTGGGCCATCGGGTTCTTCGTCATCGTGTCCGGGCTCGGGCTCGCCGCCGAGATCGTCGGCACGGCGACCGGGTTTCCGTTCGGCGATTACGCCTATGCCGTCGACCGGATCGGGCCCGCGCTCGCCGAGGTGCCACTGGTGGTCCCGCTGGCGTGGACCGGCGGGCTGTATCCGATCTGGATCGTGGCGGGACTGATCGCGTCGCGGGCGTGGGGTCGCGGCGGACTGTTCGTCGTCGGCGCGGTCGGCTGGGATCTGTTCCTCGATCCGCAGATGGTGGCCGACGGCCAGTGGACCTGGGCCGTCACCGATGCGGGGCTGCCCGCACTCCCCCAGATCCCGTACACCAACTACCTCGGCTGGGCGCTGGTCGCCACGCTGATGGCGGTGCTGCTGACCGTGCTCGACCGGCGGGTACCGCCCGCCCACGATCCGTCGGTGGCGGTTCCGGTGGCGGTGTTCGGCTGGACCTGGCTCGGCTCGGCCCTGGCCCACGCGGTGTTCCTCGGGCTACCCGCCTCGGCGATCTGGGGGTTCCTCGGCCTGGCCTCCCTCGGCATCCCGCTGCTGCTACGCGGGTTCGCGCGACACGGCGACCGCACGGCCTGACGTACCCGACAGCGGGCTGACCGGCGCCGCGTCCGCCCCGCCGCACGCGCGATTCGACGACGAATCGCCTGTTCGGCACCCCCGGTGGGCCCGTCGTGTGGGTTCTCGGGCCCGGGCCTGGCACGATGACATCCGTGCAGCCGAGTCTCGTCGCCGACATGCCCGCTCCTTCACCGCGTCGCTCCGCGCGTACCCGGCGCGTCACGGCCGTCGCCGTCCTGCTGGCGATGCTGGTGCCCGCCCTGGCCGGGTGCCTGCGCGTGCAGGTGTCGATGGGCGTGTCGTCCAACGACCGGGTGTCGGGACGGATCGTCGCCGCGGTGGTGCCGACCGGCCCCACCGACAAGGGCCCGCAGCTCGAGGCGCCGGACCAGCTGGCGGCGAAAGTGCGCGTCGAGAACTACAACCAGGACGGTTTCGTCGGCACCCAGGTGTTCTTCGACGACCTGTCCTTCGGCGAGGTCGGCCAGCTCGGCGGCCTGTCGGATCAGACCCAGGGCATGTTCACCCTCGAGTTCCAGCGCACCGGCGATCTGGTGAGCCTCAAGGGCCGCGTCGACCTGGAGTCGGTGCCGCCGCACGGCTCGGACGTGCAGTTCTCCATCG
Organism: Nocardia sp. No.11; assembly: GCF_038752175.1. Lineage (NCBI taxonomy): Bacteria > Bacillati > Actinomycetota > Actinomycetes > Mycobacteriales > Nocardiaceae > Nocardia > Nocardia sp. No.11. The sequence goes on from NZ_JBCGFB010000240.1 coordinate 2,495, forward strand.
CGTTCCCGGCCCGCGTCGCCAAGACCAACGGCACCCGCGAGGGCGACAACACCGTGTCCTGGAAGCTGCCCGCGGGCGAGACCTCGACCCTGCGCGCCGAGGTGAAGTACGCCGACCCGAACACCCGCTCCTTCGCCGGCTGGGCGGGCATCGTCGGCGGCATCACCCTCGCCGTCGCCGCGCTGATCGCCGGTCTGGCCTTCCGCGACCGCAACCCCGGCCCGCCGAACGCGCCGCGCGGCGGCTTCTCGCCGCAGGAGATGTGGCGCGAGATCGCCAGCCGCAGGCTGGGCCGCTGACATGGGCGCGGCGGGCCGCTACCTGACCTGGGCGGGCACCGGTCTCGCCGCGCTGGGCGCGACCACCGCCGCCTACAACCTGGTCACGTTGCGCAGCCTGCCGCGCCGGGTGGCGGGGGTGATCGAACCGGTGACCGTCTGCGTGCCCGCCCGCGACGAAGCCGAGCGCCTGCCCGAGCTGATCGGCGACCTGCGCGCCCAGACCGGCGTCCCCCGGCTGCGCGTACTGATCCTCGACGACGCCTCCACCGACCACACCTACGAAGCCGCCTCGGCCGCGATCGGCGGTGACGATCGGTTCACCGTGCTGCGCTCGGCCGCCCACCCGGCGCCCGGCTGGACCGGCAAGGCCGCCGC
>NZ_JBCGFB010000241.1:0-2807 GCF_038752175.1 Nocardia sp. No.11
CCGCGTCTTCGCCGCGGCGCTGGGACTGCTCGGCACCACGCTGATCGCCCGCATGCTCCCCGCGGTCGAATGGGGCTACTTCTCTTTCGTTTTCGGTCTGCTCGGCATGCTCGCGATCGTCACCGACCTCGGTGTCGGACGCGCGGTCATCGGGAAGCTGGTCCACGGTGAGCCCAGCGAGGCCGCCGAGATCGCGACCTCGTTCATCGTGTTGCGGACCGTACTCGGGCTCGTCGGCTACGGACTGGCGGTCGGCTACGTGCTCGTGCTGCGATGTCCGCCCGAGGTGGTCACCGCCACCGCGGTCGCGGGACTGGTGGTGGTCGTGGCCACGCCGAGTCACGCGCTGACCGTGCTGTTCCAGTCGACCATGCGGCTGACCCTCGTCGCCGCGGCCGAAGCGCTCGCCCGCACGGTGCAACTGGCGGTGACCGTGTTGGTGGTCGTGTGGTCGCCGACCCTGCTCGTGGTCGTGGTGCCCGCCATCGTCTACGAGATCGTCGCGATCGCGGTGAAGATCGTCGCGGTCGGGCGCGGGCTGGGCGGGCCGATCCCCGCGCGGCACATCGAGCTGCGCTGGTGGGGCGGCATGCTGCGGGAAGCGCTGCCGCTGAGCATCGGGCTCGCGCTGATCATCATGTTGCAGAAGGTCGGGCTGTTGCTGCTCGGGCATTTCGACAGCTACGAGTCCGTCGGGCTCTTCGCCGTCGGCATGAAGTTCGCCGATCTGCTCGACACCGCCGCGATCGCGGTGGTCGCCCCGCTGACCACCCTCTTGATCGCCCTGTGGCCCGACGATCCGGCGCGGTTCCGCCGCTATTTCCGCCAGGCGACCACCGCGCTGACCGCGCTCGGCCTGGCCGCGCTGGTGGCCTTCTGGCCGGTCGCCGCCGACGGTGTGCGGCTGCTGTTCGGCGCCGATCTCGAAGCGGCGGCGGACGCCGCCCGGATCCAGATCCTCGGCGGGCTGCTGGGGGCACTGGCACACCTCGCGCTGGTGGCGCTGATGGCCGTCGGGCGCAACGTCGTCATCCCCTGGATCGCGGCGGTCGCGCTGCTGGTCGATCTCGCGGTGGCGTGGCCGCTGATCTCGCGGTGGTCCTACGAGGGCGCGGCCGTCGCCGGACTGCTGGCGCAGCTGGTGCTGCTCATCGCGGTCTGGGTGGCGCTGGCCGCGGCGGTCCGGATGCGGCGGCTGGTGCCGCTGGCCACGGTGGCCGCCATCGCCGGAGTGGCCGTCGCGGTGATCGCCGCGGCGACCGCGATCGACCGGCACTGGGCGCCGCCGTGGATCGTCACCGCGATCACCGCCTGCCTGATATACCTATTTCTCGCCGGATGCATCGTGCGGCGGACCGACGGACTGACGATACGAACCTTGCGGGGGCCGAAACCTGATGACACTGTGGCGAATCGCCCGGGTGATGCTCATCGCCGCAGTCGTCACGGTGACAGTGTCGGGATGCGCGACGATCGTGCCGACGAGCCCCACTGACACCGCCCCCGCCGGCCTCGGGGTGTCGGGCGGCCACGCCTGGCTGGAATCCGGTGCGGCGGAACTGGACCGGCAGATGGGCATCGTCGCCGCCAGCGGAGCCACCTGGGTCCGGATCGACCTCGACTGGTCGGTGATCGAACCGCAGCGGGGCCGCCAGGACTGGTCGGCGACCGATCGCGCCATCGATGCGGCGCGCGCCCACGATCTGTCCGTGCTGGCGATCCTGACCTACGCGCCCGCCTGGGCCGGGCTGCACGAGGGTGCCCCGAGCAGCAAGTCGGTGCCGCAGCCGGTGCTGTTCGGCCGGTTCGTCGGCGACGCGGTCGATCGCTACCGCGACCAGATCTCGCACTGGGAGATCTGGAACGAACCCAATGTCACCGCCTTCTTCGCGCCGCGGCCGGACATCGGCGTCTACGCGCATCTGCTGCGCCAGGCCGCGCTGTCGGTCCGGTCGCGCCAGCCGCACGGCCAGGTGATCGTCGGCGGCCTGGCACCGGCGACGAACAACGGTCAAGACATCGCGCCGACCTCGTTCGTGGAACTGCTCTACGAACTCGGGGCGGCGGCCGACTTCGACGGGATCGCGGTGCATCCCTACTCCTATCCGGAGCTGCCCGCCTCGCCTGCCTGGTACAACGCCTTCGGCAATCTGATGGCCATCCGGCGCATCATGGACGCGAACAGCGACACCTCGGCCCTGTTGTGGCCGACCGAATTCGGGGCGCCGACCGGCACCGGCGCACGATCGGTCAGTGAAGCGGTGCAGGCCGAGATCCTCGATCAGGGACTCGGCTTGATCGCCACGATGCACGATGTCGGGCCGGTGTTCGTCTACTCCCTCCTCGATGCCGGCGACAACCGCGACGATCTCGAGGACAACTTCGGCCTGCTGCGCCGCGACTACACCGAGAAGCCCGCGCTGGCGGTGCTGCGCGCCCACGCGGAGGCGCGGCGTGCCGGTCGATAGCAGCGCTCGGGAGCTGGTGTTCGTCGCGCATTCCGGCCGGGCTTCCGGCGCCGAGAAGATCATGCTGACCCTCGCCGAGCGGGCCGTGGCCAAGGGCTGGCGGGTGCGGGTGGTCTGCCCGGACGGTCCGCTCCGGAAGCTGCTGCCCGCCACGATCGGCCACGTCGCGATCCCGGAACTCGGATTGGCCGGGCAGCGGGGCGGGCAGCGCCTGCGCGCCGCCGCTGTCATGCTGTGGCGGTGGGCCCTGGCCGCCCGCGTGCTCCGGCGGGTAGCGCGCACCGCCGGGGTCCGGCTGGTGGTGAACTCGACGATGGCGCTGCCCGCGGTGGCCCTGGC
>NZ_JBCGFB010000242.1:0-2786 GCF_038752175.1 Nocardia sp. No.11
CGGCGCTGACCGCCGCGATCCTCGGCTACCACCGTCGCGAACGGCAGCCGCGCTGGTGGGCCCACATCGACCGGCTCGGCCACCCCGTCGGCGAATGGGCCGACGCGCCGGGCGTGCTCGTCGCGGAGTGGGGCACCGTCGACACCAAATGGCATCGCACACCGCAACTTCCGACGATGCGCCGCTACCTGACGCTCACCGGCAGACTCGGCACCGGCGCGACGCTCACGCCGGGCACCCAGATGGTCACCATCTACGACGGCGCCGCCGCGGCCGGGATGACCCAGACCCTCGGCCGCCGCGCCACCGCCACGGCGACCGTGCTCGGCTGCGCCGTAGACCCCAACTTCGACGACACCGTCCGCCTCGAGGAATTGCTGCCCGCGGGCTGCCCGCCCTACGACGACCTGCCCGCCGCCATCGCCCCCGGCCCGCCCGACGGCGAAGCCGAAATCGAGGCGGCACTGGAGTTCATCGCGCAGGACCTGCTGGTGACCCTGCCCGAGGTGCCCGAGAACGCCGTCTACGACCTGCTGCTGCGCCGCGCGCCCCGCCTGCGCGACGGGCTGGACCTGCCCCAGGTCCACGGCGACATCGCCGCGGCCCTGGCGAACGCGGTCGGCGCGCTGGACGCCTCCTACCTGGCCGTGCACGGCCCGCCAGGCACCGGCAAGACCGGCACCACGGGCCGCGCGATCGAACGGCTCGTCACCCGGCACAAGTGGCGGATCGGCGTCGTCGCGCAGTCGCACGCGGTGATCGAGCGGATCTTCGACGCCGTCGTGGAGGCCGGGTTGCTGCCCGAGCTGGTGGCCAAGAAGGACGTCGCCTCGGTCGGTCCGGAATGGTCGGCGATCGACGCCGAGCGGTATCCGCGCTTCCTCGACAACGCCGTCAACGGCTGCGTGATCGGGGGCACCACCGCCGATTTCGTCGACGAGACGCTGATCGCGCCCGGCGCGCTGGACCTGCTGGTGATCGCCGACGCGGGCGCCAGCTCGCTGGCCGACACCGTCGCCGTCGCGGTGAGCGCGCGCAATCTGCTGCTGATCGGTGACCCGGTGCCCGCGCGGGCCCAGGCCGCCCATCCCGAACCGGTGCAGGTCTCGGCGCTGGATTGGCTGTGCGAGGGCGCGGCCACCCTGCCCGCCGAGCGCGGCTACTTCCTCGACCGCACCTGGCGGATGCACCCCGCGGTCTGTGAGCCGGTGTCGGCGAGCTGCTACGACGGCAGGCTGCGGGCCAGTGAGACCATCACCCTGGCCCGCGATCTGGCCGGGATCGCGCCGGGCGTGAGCACCGTGCTCGTCGAACATCGCGGCAGTGCCACCGAATCCGACGCCGAGGCCCGCGAGGTGGTGCGCCGTGTGCGCGCCCTGCTCGGCGAGACCTGGACCTCGGGTGGGCGGGCCCGCAAGCTGCACCCGCACGACGTGTTCGTCGTCGCGCCCTACGCCGCGCAGGTGGCCCGCATCCGAACCCTGTTGGCGCGCGCCAAGATCGAGGACGTGCTGGTCGGCACACCGGACCGGTTCCGTGGCCGGGAAGCCGCCGTCGTCCTGCTCTCGATGACCACCTCGACACCCGCCGATGCCCCGTTCGGCATGCGAGCGCTGCTGTCGCGCACCGTGATCCACGCGACGCTGTGCCGCGCCATGTGGAAGGCGATCGTCATCCGCTCGCCACTGCTCACCGAGTACCTCCCGGACACCCCGGAGGAGCTGACGGCCCTCGCCGAATTCCTCCGGCTGGACTGATCTGCCGCGCGGCGGTGGCGGATCGGCCGGACCCGCGCGGGCCGTCCCTCTAGGCGCTGCGCAGAAGCCGGCGCAGCCAGTCGGCGGCGAGTTCCGGTGTGGCGGGGGCGATGTCGACGCGATGGGCGGTGTGCACCAGGTAGCGGCCGTCGCCGGTGACATCGATCCAGGACAGCACGCCCGCCGGGGTGACTTCGTCGCCGGCGGCCACCAGGATCTGCCCGATGCCCGCACGGGGCCGTTGCAGCAGGCGCCGGACGCGGGCCGCGTCGGACGGTCCGGCCACGGGCGCGGTGACCAGGTCGCGACTGTCCTCGACGACGCGGGCGGTGAGCGCCGACAGCGGCGGGCCGGTGCCGGTCTTGCCGACGGGCATCCGCGCGAACACCTGGGCGGCGAAACGCCGTGTGCTGCCGACCTGGACGTGTATCGAGCCGCCCCGGTCCTCGGTGTGGCCCGGTTCCTGCACGGCCAGCACGGCCACGTCGTTGGTGACGGCGCCGAGCATCCGGACCGGCGCGCTCACCCGTCCGCACACCTCGACCCGGATCTCCGGCTCGGCCAGCACCCGCAGTGCCGCCGACAGGTCGGCGTCGAGGGTCGAGGCGCACCAGGCGTCCAGCGCGGGCTGGGCGGCGGCGCGTTCGGCGGTGTCCCTGGCCGAGGCGCGCACGGCGAGCGGATACGGGATCCGGTCGCCGTCGGTGCGCGCCCAGGCCAGCGCGAACTGGTCCGGCGTGAGGTGCCAGTTCACCCCCGCTCGGTCCACTCACCGAGCACGGCGGGACTGGTCGGCTCCATCTTGCCGATCAGGGCGTTCACTTCGTCGGCGGGTTCCAGGTAGGTCGGCTCCTCGTCGAGGAACCGCAGGAACTCGTCGTCGTCTTCCTCGTCGTCGTCCGGCGTGACCGGCGGGCGCGGGCCCGCGGGCGGCCGGGTCGTGTCGGAGGCCACCATGGCCCCGCCCAGCAGGCCGCCGATGGCGCCGGCGGTCATGCCCGCCGTCGCGTCGCCACTCGCCGCGACGGC
>NZ_JBCGFB010000243.1:0-2679 GCF_038752175.1 Nocardia sp. No.11
CGGCGGCGGTGGCGGCTGGGTCATCGCTTCCCCCTGGAAGTGTGCGGGTGTTGGCCGGATGATCGCCGGGATATAGCACAGCGTTACGACACAAACGCGCCCCGCCGATGAGGGATTCGACGGGGCGTGCTCGCAAATCAGTGCAGCTGATCAGCTGTTGTACCGGTCGATCGCGGCGAGTCCGCTGGTCTTCGCCGACTTCCAACCGCCGGGGCCGTACGCGATCTCTGTGCGGGCGGGATCGCCATTGACGTCCGCACCAGAGTTGCCGCCCATGGCGCCCGCGTTGCCGTCGGGGCCCGGGGATGCGAGCTGATGCACTTTCACCTCCTCTCGACTCGGTTTGGATGGGACAGGTTTCGAGGCGGCGTGTCCGGCGTCGTTGACCCACCACAGCAGCCCGCCCGCGTACTCCCGGTACTGGACGAGGCGCAGCCGGTGCAGCTCGCCGAGGTAGACGCCGGTCTGGCGAACGTCGTGGCTCAGTAGCGCGGCGAGCTCGTAGACGGTGGTTCCCTGCATCCGCGTCGGCGCCACCGCGGCGAGCGATTCGAGCGTCCACCGCTGGCACCTGGTTAGGGGTGCGTGGTCGTCGACCGCGACCGGGTGCACCTCGGTATCTGCGACGGACAGCGGCACGACGTCGATCGGATCGCCGACGGCGCCGAGCGCTGCCTGTGCATCCGCGTGGAGATCCTCGTCGACGGGTGCGGATGTCATCTGGCGGAGCTGGCCGTAGTCGTCGACCGCCCACCAGGACCCGTCGTCGTGTTGCAACCATCCCGCGGCCATCTGGTCGGCGAGTTCGTCGCCGAGCTGCTGGTCGAAGTGGGAAAGGTCGCCGGTCACCGGAGGGACCTCGCGGCGCGCTCGTCGAGCACCATGCGCCCGGCATCGACGAGGACACGGCAGGCCGCCCGCTTTCGGGCGCAGTGATCGAGCGAGCAGCGCGAATGCCGCTGCCACGCCTGATGCGCGCGGGTGACGCTGAACGGCGCGTCGGGTGCCTCGTGCTGCCAGCTGGTGATCAGCGAGGCGCGGTCGAGTAGGTCGTCGTCGGCGGCGATGAGCGCCGCCATTTCTGGTGATGCAGCCATAGCGCTACCCCCGTGGAAGTGGGTGGAGGGTCACGCCGTCGGGGGTGGCATTGGGGATGACAGCGCCCCGACGGCGCGACGTGACGAAAGTCTTGTCGCCGGGCAACCATCCGCGTGGTGCTCGTGCCCCACCACGTGAGGTGGGGGAATTCCCACCACCTTTCGTCCTGGCCCAGGAGCACCAGTGGACCTATCCTGGTGTGACCTCTTCGCGGAGGAATCGCCCCCGGTCGACGGGCCGGGGGCTTCGCGAAGACGGCCACACCCGCGAAGAGAGCAGGCAGATATGCCGCATTCAGATTCAGATTTCGCCGCTCGCGCTATCGGTGAGCGCATCCAGTCCATCCGCACGCGCTCCGGTAAGACACGGGCGGTGGTGGCCGGTCTCGTAGGGAAGTCCGATGAGTGGCTTCGCGATATCGAGCGGCCCGGCCGATCGGCGAACCCGCCGAGCCTCGAGATGCTGCTCAAGATCGGGCAGGCGCTCGGCGTGCGGGACCTGACCGAGATCACAGGAGATCACCCGTTGCTCGTCGGCGTATCCCGCCGTGCCGGACACCCCGTAGTGCCGGCCATCCGGGAAGCAATCGAAGAGGTCGACCTCGCGCCCGTACCGTCCCCGGTAGCGCCCGCCGAGCTACAGGCGCGGGTGAACCGGGCGTGGCATTTGTGGCACACCTCGGATACGCCGCGGGCGGATGCGGGCGCGCTGCTGCCCCAGCTGATCCGTGACGGCCGTCGGGCCCGGCGCACGCTGACCGGCAAGGAGCGCCGCGCCGCCGCAGCCGCGCTGTCCGGTGCGTACGCGCTGTCCGAGCAGGTGCTCGCGTGGGTCGCTGACGCGCCGCTGTTGTGGCTCGCTGCCGACCGGTGCATGTCCGAGGCTGAGATCGCCGACGATCCGGTGACGCTCGCGGCAGCGTCGTGGGTGCTCGGGAATGTGTGGCGGTCGACCGGCCGCGAGGACGACGCGTACCGGCTGGCGCAGGACGCGGTGTCGCTGCTCGATCCGCGCCTCGACGAGGACGAGGACGCCCGCGCGATGTGGGGCGCGATGCAACTGCACGGCGCAATCACCGCGGCGCGCGTCGGGCACGAGGGTGACGCGCTGCGCGGGATCGACCAGGGCCTCGCGATGGCGCGCGCGCTCGGTCCGGAGCGCACGCACCCGTGGACGCTTTTCGGTGTCGCGAATTCAGAGATCAGCGCGGTGTCGGTGCAAGTCGAGCTGCGCAAGTCGGGCGGCGCGCTGGATGCGGCGAGCATCGTCGATCCGGATTCGATGCCGAGCGTCGACCGGCGGGCGCGCCTGTGGCTCGAAGTGGCACGGGCGTCCAGCTACGGCCGGGATTGGTTCGGCACGCTCGGCGCGCTGCGCACCGCGGCATCGGTGTCCGAGGAGTCGATGCGCTGCCACCCGCTGGCACGCAACCTTGCGGCCGAGCTGGTGACTCACGGCGGGCGGCTGGTCGAGCGCGACTCGCGCGCGCTGGCGACGCGTCTCGGCGTCACGGTCTAACTCCGCGTATATCTACCCTGCCCGCCCATGGAGGATATTGCTGCGCTTAGTATCGAGGAGTGA
>NZ_JBCGFB010000244.1:0-2510 GCF_038752175.1 Nocardia sp. No.11
TGCGCACGCACCGGTCCGGATCGGCCCGCTCGGCCGCGCGCGGCAGGCTCGGCGCCGGGCTGGTCGAGGTGCCGCCGATCCCGCGCGTCGACCCGGCCACCGCGGTGCTCACCGACCCGCAGGTCCCCGAAACCGACCGGTTCTGCGGCAAATGCGACAAGCCGGTGGGCCGCAGCCACGACGGCGTGGCCGGGCGCACCTCCGGGTTCTGCCCGCACTGCGGCACCCGCTACTCCTTCGTGCCCCGCCTGCGCGCCGGCGATGTCGTCGGCGGTCAGTACGAGGTGGCGGGCGCACTCGCGCACGGCGGCCTCGGCTGGATCTACCTGGCCGTCGACCATCGCGTCAACCGGCGCTGGGTGGTGCTCAAAGGCCTGATCGACACCGGCGACCCGGACGCGCTGGCTGCGGCGGTGGCCGAGCGCCGCTTCCTGGCCGAGGTCGACCACCCGAACATCGTCAAGATCCACAACTTCACCGAACACGCCGACGCCGACGGTGATCCGGTCGGCTACATCGTGATGGCCTACGTCGGTGGCACCTCGCTCAAGCAGATCCTGCGCACCCATCGCACCGAGCACGGCGGCTACCTGCCGCCCGCCCAGGCCATCGCCTATGTGCTGGAAATGCTGCCCGCGCTGGGCTATCTGCACGCGCGCGGCTGGGCGTACTGCGATTTCAAGCCCGACAACGTGATGCAGACCGAGGAACGGCTCGAGCTGATCGACCTCGGCGCCGTCATCGCGATGGACGACCGCACCAGCCCGATCTACGGCACCATCGGCTACCAGGCGCCCGAGATCGCCGAGACGGGCCCCACCGTGGCCACCGAGGTCTACACCGCGGGCCGCACGCTGGCCGTGCTGATGATGCGGATCGCCTCCGTCGACGGGAAACTCGGTCCGCTGCCCTCGCCCGAGGCCGAACCCCTGCTCGCCCGGCACGATTCCCTGCATCGGTTCCTGTTGCGCGCCACCGACGAGGATCCGCTGGCTCGCTTCGGGTCGATGTCGGAGATGGCCGATCAGCTCACCGGTGTCCTGCGCGAGGTCCTGGCCACCGACGACGGACTGCCGCGTCCCGGCATGTCGAGTTCGTTCGGTCCGGCCCGCGCGGTCTTCGGCATCGACAGTGCCACCCCGGAACCCGCCGCGCTGATCGCCGGCCTGCCCGCCCCGCTGGTCGATCCGGCCGACAGCGGCGCCGCCCTGCTGGCCACCACCGACGCCGCGACGCCCGCCGAACTGGAGGCGGCGCTGACAGCGGGCCTGCGGGCGGTGGTCACCGGATCCGGTGAGTCGGTGGAGATTCCGCTGCGGCTGGTCCGCGCCGAACTCGAGGCAGGCGACGCCGAGGCCGCCTTGGCGCGCCTGGCCGCCTCCGATGTCGAACTCGACTACGACTGGCGCCGGATCTGGTACCGCGCGCAGGCGGCCCTGCTGACCGGCGACCACGCCTCGGCCGCCGCCGACTTCGAGGCCGTCTACGCCGCGCTGCCCGGCGAGCCCGCGCCGAAACTGGCCCTGGCGGCCGCGCTGGAACTGGGCGCGGTGGCGGCCGAAGCGGCCGCGGCGCAGCGTGATCGCGCGCTGGCGCTCTACGAACTGGTGTGGCGCACCGACCACACGTATCTGTCGGCCGCCTTCGGCGCGGCTCGGCTGCGGCGCGCGAAGGCGGACCGCGCGGGCGCCGTCGCGGTGCTCGACCAGGTCGACCGCGGGTCGTCGATGTTCACCGAGGCCAGGGTTTCCGCCGTGGAGACCCTGCTGGCGGGCCGTGCGCCGGGCGAACTGGACGAGACGCTGCTGCGGGAGGCGGGCGAGCGGGTCGAACGACTCAGCCTGGACTCGCGCACGCGGACCGCACGAGTGCGCATGCGGGTACTGGAGGCGGCACTGAACTGGATCCGGTCGGGACAGCGGCCGAGTGCGCCAGGCAAGCTGTTGGACGTGGAATTCACCGAGCAGGGAGTGCGGACGGGGTTGGAACGATGCTTGCGGACATTGGCTCGGGAAGCCGACGACATGTGGACCCGTTTCGTGCTGGTGGATCAGGCCAACGCGGTGCGGCCGAGGACCACGCTGTGAGCGCGCCGGGGTGTCCGGACTGCGTGGGGTCGGCCAGGGCGGGGCACCGCTTCTGCGAGGGGTGCGGGGGCGAACTCGGCGTGCGCAAGGTCGCGCTGCCGGTGCACGATCCGGCCGCGACGCCGCAGTGCTCGACCTGTGGTGAACGCCGCTACGAGGGTGGCTTGTGCGCGCAGTGCGGCAGCCCGAAGCCGGTCCCCGACCGCTTCGAGGACGATCTGGGCGCGGTGTATCTGCTCACCGACCGCGGAATCAGCCACGCGCGCAACGAGGACGCCGTCGCCGCGGCCGTGCGCGACGGTGACGGCACCCGCGTGATCGTGGTCAGTGACGGCGTCTCCACCTCGCAGGACCCGCAGGCTGCCTCCGGCACCGCGGCCCGCTCGGGCGTCGACGCCGCGCTGGCCGCGCTCGCCGACGGCC
>NZ_JBCGFB010000245.1:0-2388 GCF_038752175.1 Nocardia sp. No.11
TGCGGCCGGTGATCTCGGCGGCGATCGGGAACTCGAAATCGTCGAGCTGGAACCGCAGGGCAGTGGTGGCGACGGTGGTGCCGTCGGCGGCCCGCACCGCGAACACACCGTCCTCGACGATCAGCGATCCCGCGTCGGTGGTGATCCGCGCGGTGCTGTCGATCGTTTCGGCGGTGAAGCCGATCGGAGCCCGCGCGGTCGGCGCCGCGTGCACGGTGCCCGCGGCGACGGTGCCCGCGGTCAGCAGGGCGGCAGCGGCGAGGGCGATCTTGGTGGTCTTCATGGAATCGGTGCATCCTTCATCGAATGGAGCGGCTCCGGGCACGCGTCATCGCGACGGCACCCGAGCACGGGAAAGGTGTGGGGGCGAGGAGCTTTCGCCTCGCGATCAGAGGGTGTGCGGTCAGGCCGTGGGGTGGGCGCGCGCGGCGAGGCCGAGCGCGACGTCCACGATCAGGAAGCCGAGCAGACTCAGCCCGATCAGCGGGATGAACCAGCCGACCAGGACCGCCGCGGCGACCAGCGGGACGGTCAGCCACAGCGAGGTCCGGCGCAGCACGCCCCGGCGCGGAGGCACGCCGGCCGCGAACTTGCCCGTCGCCTTGGTCGGGCGCCGCTGCCACCACATCAGGTAGCCGAGCACGATCAGCGCGCACAGGCCGAGCGCCACCGCGAGCAAGAGCAGCTGATTGGCGATGCCGAACAACAGACCCATGTGGAAGGCGATGCCCCAGTTGGTCAGCTTGGCCATCAGCGGCCAGTCGGCGAAGGCGAGCCGGTCGGTGACCGTGCCCGTCGCGCCGTCGATCGCGACGGAGTCGATGGTGTAGGTGCCGGACTTGCGCAGCTCCTTGACGCCGAAGGCCTTCTCCGGCGTGGCCGGGATCGCGATCTCGGCGGCCTGGGTGATGCCGTTGGCCCGCGCGATCGCCCACACACTGTCGAGCTGGGCGATCCGGGCGGCCGGGTCGACCGGGGCGGGCGCGGTGTGGCCGGCGCTGTGGTGATCGCCGCCAGAGGACTGCGCGGGACCGACGGCGCCGGGCAGCTTCACGTTCACCGCGGGGGTGGTCCAGCTCAGTTCCTCGCGCAGCTTCGTGACATTGTCGCCGGCATACGTCGACCAGGTCATGCCGGTCGCCGAGAGCAGCAGCACCACCGGCAGGATCCAGAAGCCGATCGCGCCGTGCCAGTTCAGCTTGCGCCGCCTTGGCTCGGACAGATCCGGCGTCAGCAGCCACCGCGCCGAGCGCTTGGCCCGGCGCTTGCGCACCCGATGCACCCACAGCACGAGGCCGAACAGGGCGATCACCCACAGCCACGACGCCGCCAGCTCGCTGTAGAGCCGGCCGGGCTCACCCAGGTGCAGGCTGCGATGGAACTCGCTGAGCCAGCTCCGCAACGGCAGTGCGCCTGCGCTGCCGTAGACCACGGCCTCGCCGACCGGCCGCGCGGTATGCGGGTCGACGAACACCGCGAGCCGCTCGGAATCACCGAGGGTCGGGTCGTTGAACAGCACCCGGGTGGACTCGCCGTCGCCCGGCGCGGGCGCGACGGCGACGAGGGTCAGGTCGGGCCGGGCCGCGACCGCCGCGCCGACCTGCGCCGAGAGGGCCTGGTCGGGGCCGGAGGTGTCGACCTGGAGCAGATCGCGGGAGACGATCCCCTCGATGGTCGGCGCGATCGCGTACAGCGCGCCGGTGAGCGCGGCGATCAGGATGAACGGGGCGACGAAGATCCCCGCGTAGAAGTGCAGGCGCAGGGCCAGAGGATAGAGGCGGGTGCCCCGGCGGGTGCCGGAGCGGGGCCGTCCAGCGGAAGCCGGTGGTGGCGAGGTGGGCTGCTCCTCGGCCGGACGGGTGTCCGTGATGCTCATGGTGATTCATTTCTGGAGTGCGGAAACCCGGTGCGCACGCGCGAAGAGCGCACGGCGAAATCGCTCGTGCACCGGGTGGAGGAAGGCTCAGAAAGGAATCGCGAGCGGCGGAGCGCGGGTGCGCAGTGAGCGCGCGGCGAAGATCCGCAGGATGACGCGGTCACGGTGGACCAGGCGCAGCGGCGCCGGGTCGGGAATGCGGGGTGCGCGGTAGCGCAGCGGCAGGATCCGCGCCAGCACGGCGCTGCCGATCCGGTAGGCGGCTTCGGCGCCGAGGATGATCGCGGCGGCGAGGACGGCGGCGACGGCGTGCGCGGTGAGCATGCCCAGGCCGAGTGTGTCGTCGCCGTGGTGGGCGTGCCCGGACCAGCTCATGGTCGTGTGGCCGAGCAGCTGACCGCCCAGCAGCACCGCGGCCAGCCCGACCGCGCCGTCCCGGAGCGGGCCGATGCCTGCGACCACCGCGCCGACCACGGCCGAGACCGCCGCCAGCAGCACGACGGTGGTGCTGC
>NZ_JBCGFB010000246.1:0-2362 GCF_038752175.1 Nocardia sp. No.11
CGCGCCCGCGCCCGGTGAGACGCCCGCGCCCGGCGAGACCACCGCTCCGGCGGCGGGCGAGCCGACCACCCCGGCCCCGCAGTCGCGGGTGTTCCCGGCGCAGGCACCGCCGACGCCGACCCCGGCTCCCGGTGGCACCTCCACCCAGCAGCAGCAGGCCAAGGAGATCGCCGACGCCAAGGCGCTGCGGCAGAGCACCGACCAGTCCGTACAGCAGGTCGCCGTGGCGAGCATGGACTGCACCAAGCCCGACCCGCTGGCGGGCAACGACGACCCGGCGCTGCCGTTGGTCACCTGCTCGCAGGACGGCACCGAGGTGTTCCTGCTCGGCCCGAGCCGCATCGACGGCCAGGAGATCGCCGACGCGACCTCCGGCCTGAACTCCCAGCAGGCCCGCCACGAGGTGAACCTGGAGTTCAAGTCCTCGGGTGCGGACGCCTGGTCCGCGCTGACCGGCGAGTACGTCTACAAGCGGGTCGCGTTCGTGCTCGACTCGAAGGTCGTCAGCGCGCCGCAGGTGCAGCAGGGTCCGCAGCTCGGCGGCCGCACCTCGATCTCGGGCAGCTTCACCGCCGACAGCGCCGCGGAGCTGGCCAACACGCTCAAGTACGGCTCGCTGCCGCTGTCGTTCCAGACCTCGGAGGCGGAGACGGTCTCGGCGACGCTGGGCCTGTCCTCGCTGAAGGCTGGTCTGCTGGCCGGCGCGATCGGCCTGATCGCGGTGCTGCTGTACTGCCTGTTCGTCTACCGCATGCTCGGCCTGCTGGCCGGGTTCTCGCTGATCGCGGCCGGTGTCGCCGTCTACGGCATCATCGTGCTGCTCGGCCGCTGGATCGGGTTCACCCTCGACCTGGCCGGCATCGCCGGTCTGATCATCGGTATCGGTCTCACCGCGGACTCGTTCGTCGTGTTCTTCGAACGCATCAAGGACGAGATGCGCGAGGGTCGCAGTTTCCGCTCGGCCGTGCCGCGCGGCTGGGCCAGGGCGCAGCGCACCAACCTGTCCGGTAAGACGGTCAGCCTGATCGCCTCGGTCGTGCTGTACCTGCTCGCCGCCGGTCAGGTGAAGGGCTTCGCCTTCACCCTCGGTATCACCACCGTCCTCGACGTGATCGTGCTCTACCTGGTCACCGCGCCGCTGATGATGATCGTCTCGCGTTCGCCGTTCTGGGCGAAGCCGTCGGTGAACGGTCTCGGCTCGGTGCAGCAGATCGCCAGGGAACGTGCCGCGGGCCAGGCCAGGCCGAAGGAGATGTCACGATGACCAACGCCCATCCCACCGACGAGTCGGTGTACCTGGACCAGGCCGAGGCGTCGCAGACCCCGAAGCACGGGTTCTTCGAGCGGCTCTACACCGGCACCGGCGGTTTCCCGATCGTCAGCCGCCGCAAGCTGTTCTACGGCATCGCGGCGGCCCTGTTGCTGATCTCGGTGCTGAGCATCGCGGTGCGCGGCTTCACCCTCGGCATCGACTTCGCCGGCGGTTCGCGCATCCAGATCCCGGCCGCCGACATCTCCACCCAGCAGGTGGAGGACGTCTACGCGCAGACCCTGGGCCACGGCCCGGTGTCGGTGCAGAAGGTCGGTTCCGGGGCCTCGGCCACCATCCAGGTGCGCTCGGAGACCCTGGACGCGGCCCAGACCGAGCAGGTGCAGAGCGCGCTGTTCGACGCGTTCCAGCCCAAGGACTCCGACGGCCAGGTCAGCCGCAACGCGATCAGCATCGCCGAGATCAGCGAAACCTGGGGCGGGCAGATCACCAACAAGGCGCTGATCGCGCTGGGGGTGTTCGTCGCGCTCACGATGATCTATATCGCGATCCGCTTCGAGCGGGACATGTCGATCGCGGCGATCGTGTCGCTGTTCTTCAACCTGATCGTCACCGCGGGCATCTATTCGCTGGTCGGGTTCGAGGTCACCCCGGCCGCGGTGATCGGTCTGCTCACCATCCTGGGCTACGTGCTCTACGACAACGTCGTGGTCTTCGACAAGGTCGAGGAGAACACCCGTGGCGTGCTGCACCTGAACAAGCGCACCTACGCCGAGCAGGCGAACCTCGCCGCCAACCAGACGTTGATGCGCTCGATCAGCACCACCGTCATCGGCATCCTGCCGATCATCGGCATGCTGGTGATCGCGGTCTGGCTGCTCGGTGTCGGCACGCTCAAGGACCTCGCGCTGGTGCAGCTGGTCGGCATGATCGTCGGTGCCTACTCGTCGATCTTCCTCGCCGTCCCGGTGCTGGTGTCGATCAAGGAGCGCTGGGGCCCGGTGGCCGCGCACACCAAGAAGGTGCTGGCCAAGCGCGCCGCGGGCCCGGCCGGTGCCCGGGTGCCGGTCGGTGCCGCCGCGGGCGTGCCGC
>NZ_JBCGFB010000247.1:0-2317 GCF_038752175.1 Nocardia sp. No.11
CGCCGCCATGGCCGGGTTGGCGTCGACCCCGACGGCACGGCCGCGCGGGCCCACCCGCGCGGCGAAGGCCAGGACCTCCGAGCCGGTGCCGGAACCGATGTCGAGGGCGGTTTCCCCGGGCTGCGGCGCGAGGACGTCCATGACCCAGCGCCGCATGCGGACCACGCCGGACAGCTCGGCCTGCCGATCCAGCAGGGTCACCAGCAGGTCGTCGGCCGCACCGGCGGCGTCGGCGCGGAAGGATGGCAGCTGCTCGTCGGGGACGGCCATATCGATGACGGTACGCCGCGCGAAACGCGCGGCCACGATGGTCGTGGCCGCGCGTTTCGGGGTCGCTGTCAGTGGCCGGTGCCGCGCAGGCCGCGGTACTGCAGTGCCGCGAAGGCACCGACCGTGACCGCTTGCAGCACCCCCCACACCGCGCCCGCCACGGTCAGCCCGAGGACGCCGGTGACCACGGCGACCAGGCTCGCGACGACCCAGGTCGCGTTGCCGATCGCGACCGCCGCCGCCCCGGTCCGTGACACCGGAGACCTCCGCCCGACCACCGCGACCGCGAGACCGTAGGCGGTGAGGAAGGCGCCGATCGCGAGGCCAGCCCGGGAGTCGAGGCCGAGCAGCCGTTCCAGCAGCGGAGCCAGGGCGAGGTAGGCGACGCCGTTGACCGTGGTGACGACGGCGTCGAGGCGCAGCGAGAGCAGCAGCAGCGGCTCGCCCGGGGTGAGCAGGGTGGACAGGCGAGACGAGACGGTGGCGGTGGTCATGGCGGATCTCCTTGGCTGGGAAGGGGTGTCAGGCGGAGGCGGGTACTCGGTCGAGGAAGCCGTAGACGCTGTCGATGCGGCCGTCGGCGAGGACGGCGACGTCGAAGCCGATCACCACGGGCTCGCCCTCGGCGGGGCCGAGGCCCCAGGTGAAACGCACCTGGTCGTGGTGGGCGTCGACCGGGCCGGCCAGGCGGAAGGTCCAGTCGGGGAACTGGGTCTGCACGCCGGCGATGGCGGCCTCGAGTTCGGCGTGGCCGGTGACGGCGACCAGCGGGTCGACGTAGCGGGCCTCGGGGGTGAACAGGCGGGCGACCGCGGCGCGACGGGCGCCGGGCTCACGGGTGTTCCAGGCCTCCAGGTACTGCGCGACGACGGTGTTCATCTCGACCTCCGAAATATGCTGTGAGCTGGTGTTTCGCGGGTTGTTCCTGCGATGACACCTACGTTATGGCGCGCCGGGGGTAGGTCGAATCAGTCGTCTATAGGTACTTCCGGCGACGGAGATACCGCCGGTACCGGTACGGCGCTACCGTGGTGCGCATGCTGCACGGACGCGAACCCGAACAGGCCACGATCGATGACCTGCTCGCGGGCGCGCGGGCCGGGCGCAGCGGGGCGCTGGTCCTGCGGGGCGAGGCGGGGATCGGCAAGTCGGCCCTGCTGGATTATGCGGCCGCGCAGGGCATTCCGGCGATCCGCAGCGCCGGTATCGAGTCCGAGGCCGAATTGCCATTCGCGGCACTGCATCTGCTGGTGCGGCCGGCGATGGAACTGGTGCGGCAGCTGCCGCCACGACAGCGCGACGCGATGGACGCCGCGTTCGGACTGGGCGACGGCGCGCCCGCGGACCCGATGCTGATCGGCCTGGCCGTGCTCACCCTGCTGGCCGAGGAAGCGGCCGAGGGACCCCTGCTGGTCCTGATCGACGACGCGCACTGGCTGGACCTGGCGACGGCGCAAACCCTGCTGTTCGCCGCCCGCAGACTCGACGCCGAAGGCGTGGTGATCCTGTTCGCCACCCGGTCCGGCCCCGACGATTTCCCCGCGCCGGGGCTGCCGGAACTGGCGCTGTCCGGCCTCCGCGCCGACGCCGCCGCGGCCCTGCTCGACGCGGGCCCGACCCGGCTCTCGCCCACCACCCGCTATCGTCTGCTCGCCGAGGCGGGTGGCAATCCCCTTGCCCTGCTGGAACTTCCGGCTGCGGCGGAGAGCGCCGAGAATCCGAATCCGCTGCCGTTGACCCAGCGGCTCCAGCTGGCCTTCCACGGCCGGGTCGCCCGCCTGCCCGCGGGAACCCGGACGATCCTGCTGATCGCCGCGGCCGCCGGCGCCGAGGATCTGGCGCCGGTGCTGCGCGCCGCCGCGAGCCTCGGCGCGGGTCTCGACGATCTGCAGCCGGCCCAGGACGCCGACCTGGTGCGCACCGACGGGCAGGTGTTGACCTGGCGTCACCCGATCTCCCGCGCCGCGGTCTACCAGGGGTCGGCGCTCACCGAACGCCTGGCCGCCCACCGCGCGCTCGCCACCGCGCTCGACGACGCCGACAGCGC
>NZ_JBCGFB010000248.1:0-2049 GCF_038752175.1 Nocardia sp. No.11
GCCGCGGCCGTGGCCGGGGCGAGCAGTCCGCCGACGGCGACGACACCGACACCGAGGGCGCCGAGCACGACACCGACGACGAGCCCGCCGCGCCGTCCGAGGCCGCCACCGACGAAGCCGAGCAGCAGGCCGAGGACACCGACGCCGACTCCGACGACGAGGATGACACCCAGCCCGAGGGCGCGAGCCGGCGCCGCCGCCGTCGTCGCCGCCGCAAGGTCGGCGGGGAGGGCGGCGATGCCGACGCGTCGTCGGAGGACGATCCGCCGAACACCGTCGTGCACGAGCGCGAGCCGCGCAACAAGAGCCGTGGCCGGGCCGCGTCCGACGAGGTGCAGGGCATCTCCGGATCCACCCGGCTCGAGGCCAAGCGTCAGCGCCGCCGCGACGGCCGCGAGGCCGGTCGCCGTCGTCCGCCGATCCTGACCGAGTCGGAGTTCCTGGCCCGCCGCGAGGCGGTCGACCGGGTGATGGTCGTGCGGGAGAAGTCGTTCGACGCCGCCGAGCACGCGCCGGGTCACCAGATCACCACCCAGGTGGCGGTGCTCGAGGACAACATCCTGGTCGAGCACTTCGTGACCAGTTCCGGCCAGGCGTCGATGGTGGGCAATGTCTACCTCGGCAAGGTGCAGAACGTGCTGCCGAGCATGGAGGCCGCGTTCATCGACATCGGCCGCGGCCGCAACGGCGTGCTCTACGCCGGTGAGGTGAACTGGGACGCCGCCGGTCTGGGCGGCAAGGAGCGCAAGATCGAGCAGGCGCTCAAGCCCGGCGATCAGGTGCTGGTGCAGGTGTCCAAGGACCCGGTGGGTCACAAGGGCGCCCGTCTGACCACTCAGATCTCGCTCGCGGGCCGGTTCCTGGTGTACGTGCCGGGCGGCACCTCCACCGGGATCAGCCGCAAGCTGCCCGACACCGAGCGCAAGCGCCTCAAGGAGATCCTGCGCGAGATCGTGCCCGCCGACGCCGGTGTGATCATCCGCACCGCGTCCGAGGGTGTCAGCGAGCCCGAGCTGGCTCGCGACGTCGAGCGGCTGCAGGCCACCTGGCGCACCATCGAAGAGGCCGCCGCCAAGGAGTCCAACGCGCCCAAGGCTCTCTACGAAGAGCCCGACATGCTGGTCAAGGTCATCCGTGATCTGTTCAACGAGGACTTCGCCAAGCTGGTCATCGAGGGCGAGCGGGCCTGGAGCACGGTCGAGACCTACGTGCGCACCGTCGCGCCGGACCTGCTGCCGCGGGTGAACCGGCACGAGAACAACGGTGTCGACGTGTTCGACGCCTTCCGCATCGACGAGCAGCTGGCCAAGGCGCTCGATCGCAAGGTGTGGCTGCCCTCGGGCGGCACGCTGGTGATCGACCGCACCGAGGCGATGACGGTCGTCGACGTGAACACCGGCAAGTTCACCGGGTCGGGTTCGTCGAACCTGGAGGAGACGGTCACCAAGAACAACTTGGAGGCGGCCGAGGAGATCGTGCGCCAGATGCGGCTGCGCGACATCGGCGGCATGATCGTCGTCGACTTCATCGACATGGTGCTCGAATCCAACCGTGACCTGGTGCTGCGCCGGCTCACCGAGGCGCTGGGCCGCGATCGCACCCGGCACCAGGTGTCGGAGGTGACCTCGCTCGGCCTGGTCCAGATGACCCGCAAGAAGCTGGGCACCGGACTGGTCGAGGCGTTCTCGACGACCTGTGAGCACTGCCACGGGCGCGGCATCCTCGTGCACTCCTATCCGGTCGACGCCGGGTCCGGTGCCGACGACTCGGGCAACCGGGCCAAGGAAGGCTCGTCGCGTCGTCGTCGCGGCAAGGACAAGACCCAGGACAAGCCCGCCGCCGCGGCCGCTCCGGCGACCAACGGGACGGCGCCCGCCGCCGAGCACGGTGAGGAGGACATCGCGGTCAAGCGGGCCCACCCGGTCGCGCTCGCGATGGCCGCCCACCACGGTGAGGACGGCGAGCCCGTCGAGGAGGTCGTGGCCGAGACCGCGGCCCCCGCGGAGGCGCCCGCCGAGCCGACCCGGTCGCGGTCGCGGTCCCGGTCAC
>NZ_JBCGFB010000249.1:0-1906 GCF_038752175.1 Nocardia sp. No.11
CTCGTCCGCGCGCGAGCGGCCGCCCGGTTCCCCGGAACGCGGCCTGCCCTCGCGCGGGCGGCGCTCGCGCTCGGTGTGCTCGTCGGGCACGGAGCTACCGCGCGCCGACTCTCGTTCGGCGCGTTCGGTGCGCTCCTCCAGGCCGAGCACCTCGTCGCTCACGCGCGACGCGCTCCCGACCGGTCGTGGTTCGCGCTCCCCGCGGATCCGGGGCGGCCGGTGGACGGGCCGTAGCGCGATGTCGTCGAAGTCGCGTCCCATGATCGCCTCACCCCGCCAATGCCTTCGGAATGGTCGCGTGCTCGGGCAGGATGACGCCACAACCGAGGGAAGCCGCGAACGCCGCGGCCTGATAGCGGTAGCAACGCCGGATCTTGAGCCGGGCCTGCGTCGAGAGGTCGCGGGTGATGGCCTCGATGCGCGGCAGATCACCGCGCAGCGGCTCGGTGATCGTCACCAGCGCGCCGAAGCGGGTCACACCGTGCCCGCGGGCCTGTTCCTCACGAGCCTGCTGGGTCGCACCGACCCGCAGTGTCGCGGCGGCCGAGACGACACCGCGTTCGCTCTGCTGCGCCACGAGCGCGTTCTTGAAGTCGTCGTCGACGATCTCGGCGGCGTCGGCGGCCGAGTGCGGCCGGTAGACGATCGCGATGCGCTTGCGCGGCACTTCGGGATTCGGCGCGAGCAGCCGCTGCAGCACCCGCTCGTCGACCGCGCCCTCGGGCGCCGCGTCCATCTCCCAGGTGACCGAGCGGCCACCGTCGTGGATCAGGTGATCCCACTTCTCGTCGTGCGAGACCGGACCGGCGTCGTCCCAGCCGAGGCCGTGTCCGCCCGGATCGGCGGCGGCGACCTCGAGATCGGCCTGGGCGGCCGGGTCGTAGCTGCGGCGGATGAAGGAGATGACCTCCTCGGCCGACATCGGCTGCGCCCGCACGCCGGCCTCGGCCAGCGCCGCGCAGATGCCGGGCAGCCTGCGCCCGATCTCCACCGCTTCCTCGGCCGGGTTCTTGCGCCGCTCGGCGGTGGTGGCCTTGAAGGTGATCGCCACGCGCGGCAGCAATTGCACCCGCTCCTGCGGCAATTCGGTGGCCAGCTCGTACATCACCTGCTGGGCCAGCTCCGGCGCCTCCGGGCGGGTGATCGTGGAGACCTCGTTGAGCAACCGGTTACCGGTCTCGGGCACGGTGTCGATCACCGGCACCACCGCGACGATGTCGCTGGTCTGGCCGACCGAGGCGAGGAAGGTGCCCCACGCCGCGACCCAGCGGTCGATCACCGGCTGGTCGACCGCCTCGTGACCCTGCGGCCAAGCCCGCAGCACCACGGTGTACTGCGCGAACGCGGGCAGGTGGATCATCCCGAAGTGGTAGCCGCCCGCGTCGATGCCCTCGTAGAGCTTCGACGGCGCGAGCAGCCCCGGCAGCTTGGTGACGCCGCCGGGGATCCGGGAGAACCGGCCGCCGCGATACACGTGCTCGCCGTTCTTGCGCGAGCGCATCCAGTTGAACATCATCAATCCCGTCTCGTAGCCCGAACGGCCCCCCGTCCGCCACACCAGGGGCACCATCACCAGCGCGCCGAGGCCGCCGACGACGAAACCCCATTTGAATCCACCGACCATGGCACTGATCAAGGCGGTGATCACCACGACGAAACCGATCACGGTCTCTTCCCAGCGCAAGCCGAAAAGGCCCGCGCTGCGCGGCTTCTGCCACAGCCCGTACGAGCGCCGCTCGTAGGTGTCGGTCGAGAGGGTGCTCATCGCGGAATCGTGCTCCTGCCGAGGTCGGGTGAACGATTCGCCCAGCGGTCACCGGCGAGGTCGCCGGCCGCCTGGTCGGCGCGCGAGGCGCTGCCCGCCGCCGCGCGTGCGGCGACGACGTTGCGGGCCGCACCCGAGGGC
>NZ_JBCGFB010000250.1:0-1892 GCF_038752175.1 Nocardia sp. No.11
CCCGCCGGTGCGACGACCGGTGGACGCGCGGTCCCGGGTGCACCGGGGGAGCACGCCCAGGAGCCCGTACCGACGCCGACCGGTGAGTTCCGTGTCGTCGGTGCGGTGACCGCGACCGGTGGCATCGAGACTTCGCGCAGCCAGACCAGCGCGACCGGCGCGCAGCCGACACTGATCATCCGCCCGCCCGCGGCCGCGCCGGGGCAGCCCGAGACCACCGGGTTCCATCGCGTCCCGGTCGAGGGCTCCGGCGAGATCTCCATCCCCGCGGTGATCCAGCCGACCGGCCCCGCCGAGATCCGCCCGGCCGACACCCATTTCACCCCGCTCCCGACGGCGGACGAGCCCGCCGCTCCCGAGCCCCCACCCGCCTACACCCCGGACCAGGGCCTGCCCAAGATGCGCCCGTTCCCGGACGCGCATCTCTACGGCGATGCCCAGCCCGGCGGTACCTCCGGCCCGGTGCCTGCCCCGCCGTTCCCCCCACCCACCGGTTTCGTCCCGCCCGACGCCGACCGCCCGGCTCCGCCGCCGCGTCTCGACGCGCCCTCGGGGCCGGTCCCGCAACGCGCCGCCCCGACCCAGCGGTTCGTCGGCGATGCCCCCGCGACGGAACACCACGGCCCGTCGAACCCGAACCCCCGGTTCGCCCCGGCCCCGGACGATCGATTCGGCCCGTCGGCAGACCTTGTCGACGACAGCCACGCGAATCCCGGTGCCCGACCGGGTGGTCCCGCCCTGCCCGGTCCCGGCCGCGCGCCCGCCGGTTTCGTCGGCCCGGACGCTCGATTCGATACTCCGGCAGGACCTTTCGACGACAGGCGACCCACTTCGGCACCTCGGTCCGCGCCGACGCAGAAGTTCGACGGCGATCAGTTCGGCCCGGACGCCCGGTTCGGTGGTCCGGCCGACGACACCGATCCGCCCGCCCGCTTCGCTGCCCCGACCGAACAGTTCGGCGGCGCCCCGGACCGTTTCGGCCCGCCGACCGAGCAGTACGACCCGGCGAACCAGCCCTTCGGTGGTGCTCCGAACGACCGGTTCGGTCCGCCGATCGAGCCCGCCGACCCGCAGCGGTCGGCGCCGACGCAGCACTTCGGCGGCGCTCCGGACGACCGGTTCGGTCCCGCCACCGAGCAGTACGATCCGCTGCGACCCCTTGCCGCCCCGTCGGGCCCGGACGATCACTTCGGCCCGGCCACCGAGCAGTACGACCCGCTGCGGTCGGCCGCGACGCAGCACTTCGGTGGCGCCCCCGATGACCGGTTCGGCCCGGCCACCGAGCAGTACGATCCGCAGCGATCCGCCGCGACCCAGCACTTCGGCGGCGCCCCCGACGCCCGGTTCCCCGCGACCGAGCAGTTCGACCCCGCGGATATCGACGCGCAGCGGTCCGCGCCGACCCAGCACTACCAGGGCGGTGGCGAAGGATTCGGTGCGGCGAACGAGCCGGATCCGCAACGCGCACAGGCGACCCGGCAATATCGGGGTGGCGCGGCACCGTTCCCCGCGCACCAGGCGCCCGACGATCCGGCGCGCGCGGCCGCGACCCAGCACTATGCCGGGGCCGCGCCGGACGCCTACTCCCAGTACGACGATCCGCACGACGCCTATGGCGACCACGCCTACCGCGACCCGGCCGATCCGTACGGCCCCGACCCGGGCTACGCGCCGGATCCGGCCTGGCAGCAGCGCGATTCGCGCCCCCGGCGCTCCCTGCTGCTGCCGATCCTCGTCGGCGTGCTCGCCGTGGTGGTGCTCGCCATCGGCGGCGCGATCGGCTGGCGGCTGATGTCGTCGGCGGACTCGTCGGAGACGACCGGCGCGGCGCCGAGCTCGGCAGCGCCGGCCGGCACCGGCGGTGCTCCCGGGACCACCGCACCGCGGGCGAC
>NZ_JBCGFB010000251.1:0-1878 GCF_038752175.1 Nocardia sp. No.11
CCGCCGTCACGGCGGCGGCCGCGGTGGCCGTCGAGGCGAGGGCGGCACTCGTGCCCGCCGCGGCACCCGCCGCCACGATCGCCTGCAACTGGGAGCCGCCGCTGACCAGCGCGGATTCCGCCACCATCGGGGCGACGGCGGAAATATCCTCGGGCGTCACGTCGAGCCCGGCCACGGTCAGTGCCTGGCACGGGTTGGCGCAGTAGGCCGCGGCGGCCTCACGGTCACGCAGCAGGTTGAGGATGAATTCCAGAATCGCGTTGGGTGTCATCGAGATCAGCTCCTCCAGATCATGGGCGGTACTGCCCGATCCGTTGTCGTTGGAATGTCTTTCACGCTAGGTCGGCACGTCGTTACAGGTAACGGGGCGAATGCCTAGTTCACGGTCGACGGTGCCCGTTAGGGGGACACCACCGATTAGGGGAATTTCCCCGTACTTGCCCCAGCACAGGTAACAGCTGCCCCCTAGCAACCGACAGTTCGAGTGGGACGCCGACCACCCCGGCGATCTCGTTGTACTCAACATTTCCGGTCCGCCGGAAGTCCTGCGAACGGGGTTGTCCAATGACAGAGCGGCTGGCGCTCGGCATTACCGTCGGGGCCGCGAATTCGGTCGCCGCGGCCACCACGGCCGACGGATCCGGAACCACCGTTCGCGCGCACCACAGTGCCCTGCTGCTGGGCGCCGACGGCTCGACCGGCTTCGCCGACGCCGCCCAGCACGCGCGCGGCGTGGTGGTCGACGACTACCTCTCCCGGGTCGGTGACCCGGTGGATCTGCTGGCGGAGGACGGATCCAGCCACAATGCGGCCGATCTGGTCGCCGCCGCGACGCAGGCCTTGGTCACCGAGCTGGCCGGCCCGGGCACCGAGGCGACGATCGTGTCCTGCTATCCGGCGTGGTGGCCGGAGCGGTCGGTCGAGACGACGCGGGCGGCCCTCACACGCGCGGGCCTGCCCGAGGTGACGCTGGTGCCCGAGCCGATGGCCGCGGTGCGCCGATACGAGATGGAGAACGGCCTGCTCGACGACGGCGCGCTGGCCGTGTACGACTTGGGCGCGAGCGGCCTCACGGTCACCGTGTTACGCACCGGCGACCAGGCCGGGATGCTCGGCGCACCCCTGCACAGTACGGCTGTCGCCGGGATGGAATTCGATCTCCTGACGATGCGCTATGTTCTGGCAAACGCGCTGGGCGATCGGGATATCGATCCATTCGACCCCGTTGTCGAAGCGGAATTGTCGGCATTGCGAGCCCGCTGCAGAAATGCGAAAGAAGACCTCTCCAGAATTACCGCGACGGTGATCCCGGTGGGCATGCTCGCCGCCGGACACACCGAACAGGTCCGGCTGACCCGCGGCGAACTCGAAGATCTGCTGCGCCCGATCCTGCTCGACTCGATGAGCCTGCTGCACGACGCGGTGCGCCGCGCCGGACTCACCATGGGCGATATCGGCCGGGTGCTGCTCACCGGCGGTGGTGGCGCGATCCCCCTGGTCGCCGAGCTGATCTCCACCGAGTTCGGACTGCCGGTCGCCGCCTGCGCCGATCCGGCGTCCTGCACCGCGCACGGCGCGGCCGAGATCGCCCTGGACGTGGCCGCGGTCTCCGTGCCTACCGAGGCCATCCCGGCCGCTGTCGTCGCGGCGCCGATGGCGGCGGCTCCGGTGGCGGCGGCTCCGGTGGCCGAGGGCATCGCGCTCCCGACGACCGAATCCGCCCCCACCCGGATGTTCACCGCCAAGCGGGCAGCGATCATCGCCGCGGCCGCGGTCACGATGGCGGCCTTGGCCACCGGCACCCTCGCCCTCGGCGGTGTCACGCCCTCCGCGCCGACGGGGCCCGCCGCGACGACGAGCGCTCCACCGGTGCCCGGC
>NZ_JBCGFB010000252.1:0-1874 GCF_038752175.1 Nocardia sp. No.11
AGCGCGTCGCCCGCCCGGCGCGGCTCGCCGGTTCCCAGGCACAACAGCGTGGCGATCGAGACAGCCGAGCAGGGGAGATATCGATCGTCGGTACCGGTGTTGCCTGCCTGGATAAGTGCGGAAATCGCCGTGGCCGTGCCGGTTCCGTGGGGGTCGAGGGAATCGTGCAGCGCGCCCGCGATGAGCCGCGCGCCCGCGTCGGCCTCGGTCGGCGGCCACAGCTGCGCCGCGGCGGCCATGCGGGTCGCGGCCGCTGTCTCCCCGGCCAGCGTGAGCACTATCGAGGCGGGCGCCCAATCGGCGCCAACGCGATCGGGCCCGAGCCAGTTGTACAACCCGGCCGCGCGGCTCACCAGCCCGCGCCGGGTGAGNCGGCCACAGCTGCGCCGCGGCGGCCATGCGGGTCGCGGCCGCTGTCTCCCCGGCCAGCGTGAGCACTATCGAGGCGGGCGCCCAATCGGCGCCAACGCGATCGGGCCCGAGCCAGTTGTACAACCCGGCCGCGCGGCTCACCAGCCCGCGCCGGGTGAGCACCGCCGCGCAGACGCGCACGGCGGTCACCAGTTCGGTGGCGGAGATGCCGTCCTGGGTGAGCAGCGGCTGGGCCAGCCGCAGAGCGGTGTCGGCGTCGCCTGCCCGCGCGGCGGCCTCGGCCCAGCGCAACGCGATCGACTCGACGGGTGCGCCCGCGGCGGACGCGGCCGCGTAGTAGCGCGCAGGGTGTCCCGATTTCTCCGCGGCGCGACAAAGGAATTCGGCTAGCCGGGGGTCGACCACGCCCGACTCGGCCAGGATCAGCGCCGTGCAGTCGCGCAGCAGTCCAGCGTCGATCCGCGCGGCGAGCAGGCGGCGCTGAACTTCGACGTAGCGTCGATCTCCGAGCAGGATGCGCAGCGGTCCCACCGCGGGGGTGAGCAAGAGGTCGGCGTCGGTGACCAAGGCGCCTGCCCGCGCGCGGTCGATCAGATCGTGGGCGGTGGCGGTGTCTACGCCGAGGACCTCGGTGAGTTCGGTGGCGTCCAGCCCGGTTCCGGTCGCGGCGATCACGAGCGCGTCGAGCAGGTCGGGTTCCGCCGCGTCGAGCATCGATCGCGTCCACGCGGTGATCGCCTCGTCGACGGCCGTCACGCAGGTCTCCAGCGGCGCCGTGCGGGCGGCGGCCAGGGCCGCGACGACTCCACCGGGAATACCTGCCGTGAGCTGATGGATGCGCAGAGCGAGTGGCTGGGACACCGCCACGCCGAGTTCCCTGGCGAACGACGCGGTGTCGCCGCTGCCGAGCGCCCGCAGCTCCACCGTGCGGCCGTGTCGCGACACGATGTCGGACAGGACACGTAGTCGGGGATCGTGTGGGCGCGGTTGGGCGGCGAGCACCACCGAGCGGCGGCCGGATTCGATGGCCGCGCAGAGATTTCGCAGGTCGTTGGAGCTGTATCGATGCACGTTGTCGGCGATCAGGACAGCTCGGTCGGCCGGGTCGTCGAGTACCGAATCCGTCATCGGGATCCCACGCTCGCGCAGATGTGAGCGAACAACGTTGAGCAGCACTGTTTTTCCAGTTCCGGCTCGGCCACGGATCAGCAGCAGCACCGGCTGGTCGTCGGCGGTATCGAGTTCGCGGAGGACGGTTCGCGCGCCGGGGAATGAATCCAAGGCGATATCAGCCACCATTTCCTCCGAGGATCTGGCCTGGCAGCTGCGTGCCCGTTTCGAGGGTTTCGTCCACCGCGCCGCCCACACCGTCGAGCAGGTCGCCCGGGTTCACCTGGATGGGCGGGAGCTGAGGCCGTGTGGGAGCGGGAGCGGGAGCCGGAGCAGGCGCGGGGGCGGGTGCGGGTGCCGGGGCGGGCGCGGGTGCCGGGGCGGGCGCGGGT
>NZ_JBCGFB010000253.1:0-1770 GCF_038752175.1 Nocardia sp. No.11
CGGCGCGAGCCCGGCCGCCCGGATCGCCGCCCTCACCGCGGCCGCCGACCTCACCGCGGCCGCCCTGCGCGACGGCGCGCCCGCCATTCTCGGCGCGGTCTTCTTCGACGGCCGATTCGCCTGCGGCGTCGACCTGTTGATCCGCGACCCCGACACCGGGCGCTACACGCCACACATCGCCGTCGGGTCCGCGTCGGTCGGGCTGCCCGCCACGCTGCGCTTCCGCCCCGCGTCGGATTACGCCGTATCCGTGTCGGACGGCGTCGGTCCCGGGGTGGACGGCGTCGGTCTTGTGTCGGCCGGCGTCGGTCCCGGGTCGGACCACGTCGGACCCGCGTCGGATTACGTCGGACCCGCGTCGGATTACGTCGTGCCCGCATCGGACAACGTCGGGCCCGATCGGCCGGACGCCGATGCGGAGTGGGCGGCGTCAACGACCGACCTCGACGCGACGGAGCCCGCGCCCGTGGTCGTCGGTACGGCGCCGGTTACCCCGGCGTCGGCGGACTTCCGGGCGTTGCGGCGCGAATTGGTCGCGGGCCGTACGCCCTTCGAACGGGCCACCGCCTCGGCGACGGTGGCCGAGGTCGACGAGGCGTGGGAGGCGTTGCGGGCGCGGCTCGCGTTCGCGGCCTGCGCCGCCGTGCTCGCCGAGGCGGGGATCGGGGTCGACCCGTCGGCGTATCTGTGGGGCGCGGCCGGTGCGCAGCGCACCCGTACCGACGAGCTCGCGCGCGTGTATCCCGCCCGCCGGGCGCGGGTGGAGCGCATCGTCGAGGAGAAGCTGACCGAACTGCTACCGGTCCAGTGGGGCGATCCCCGCTATCTCGCGTGCGGACGCTGCGCGACCTGCCGGGTCGCCGCGTCCACCGCCCGGGACCTGTTGCTGGTGGCGGGAATCCGCCCGACCCAGCGCGCCCGGCTCCGCGAGGCGGGCGTCCTCACGATCGACCGCCTCGCCACCACGACCACCCCGATCGCCGGCCTCGCCCCACGCACCGTGACCGCCCTGCGCCGCCAGGCCGAGATCCAGCTCGAGCGCGAGCGCACCGGCGAACCCACCTTCGCCCTGCGCGACGCCGCCGCCCTGGGCGCCCTGCCCGCCCCCGGCCACGGCGATCTCGCGCTGATCGTCGACGTGGACCAGCACGGCGCCGTCACCGCCGTCGAACTGTCCGACGCGATGTCGGTCGTCTACCGCAGCGCGGTGCCCGCCGCCGACCTGTCCGCGGCCGTGGGCGGCCGGAGTGCGGCCGAGACACCATTTTTCGCGTACGGCGCCTCCGCACGCCGCGACGTGGCGGCAGATGATCGCGCGTCGGCCGCCGCCGTGCTCGACGAACTGCTCGACATCATCGGCGAGCACCGGGCGATCGACCCGGAGGTGCGGGTGTACCACTACGGTTCGGCCGTCCGGACCGCGCTGCTGGACTGGGCGGGCCGCGTCGGGACCGGGGCCGACCTGCTCGACGAGTTGCTGGCCGACGGCGCGCTGTTCGATCTCGCGCCCATCGTGCGCACCGCGCTGCTGATCGGCGAGCGGTCCTACGACATCGCGGGGCTGGCCGGGCTGTTCCCGGCCGTGGAGAGCCGGGCGACAACGGTTCTCGCGCTGCGGGACTGGCTGCTGGCCCGGGCCGCCGAGGCCGGGGTGACGGTGCCGGGTACCCGGTTCGCGGTCGCCGAGGCCGACGTACCGCCGTCGCTACGGCCGGGGTCGCTCGAGGCCGCGCTCACCGAGTTCGCCGCGGCCGCCGACGGCGACGCCGC
>NZ_JBCGFB010000255.1:0-1719 GCF_038752175.1 Nocardia sp. No.11
AGCCGGGGTTCGCCCCGGCTCCCACTGTCGTTCTAGCCGACCGTGACCGCGTGCGCCGCCTCGTCCGGCGAGCCGGCGCGCAGGCGGGAGCCGGTCCGGGTCGCCAGTGATCCGCCCGCGGCCAGCGGCAACCGCACCGCGTCCAGACCACCGGACCAGGCGGGTCGATCGTCCGGATAGCGCAGTTCGCTGTCGAGGGCACGGGCGGCGCTGAGCCGGTCGTCGGTGACCGTGTCCGCACCGAGGGCGAGGCGGTGGCGCAGCAGCGGCAGATCGTCGAGATCGGCGATCAGGTCACCACGCCACCGGCCGGCGTCCTCACCGCTGCGCCCGAGCTGCACTCGCTCGCGAAGCCGCAGCCGCGCGTCGGCGGCCAACCGCACGGTCGTCACCGTGTGGTGCTGTGCGCCACCGGCGACGATCGTCGGTTCCGGAGCGAAATCCAGTTCCGCGCCCGCGCCGACCTCGAAGTGCCAGTGCCCCACCGACATCGGTGTCCGCGCACTCGGCAGCGCGATCGTCGCCGCCACCGACCGGACGATCAAGCGCGCGCCCGGCAACACGACGATGCGGATATCGAGCTCGTCCCCACCGAGCGGGGTCGCCGCGGTCCCGATCAGGTGCACGGTGTCGGCGCCGGTGGACCGCCCGGCCAGGCCGCCGACCGCGTCGATGCGCGGCAGCCTGCCCGGGGCGGCGACGATGCTCAGCTCAGTGCGCAACGCCGGTCGCCGCGTCCTGTTCGGCGGCCACCCGCAGCTGCTCGCGCACCCACGCCAGCACCGGGGTGGCGGCGGGATCGTCGGTCAGCGATACCAGCGCGGTGGGACGCCCCTCGCGTACCTTGGCCGCGTCGCGTTCCATGACCCCCAGATCGGCGCCGACCAGGGGCGCCAGGTCGGTCTTGTTGACCACCAGCAGATCCGAGAAGGTGACACCGGGGCCGCCCTTGCGCGGCACCTTGTCGCCACCGGCCACGTCGACGACGAAGATCTGCACGTCGATCAGGCCCGAGGAGAATGTCGCGGTGAGGTTGTCGCCGCCGGACTCGACCAGGATCAGGTCCAGCGGCGGGTTGGCCGCGACCAGGTCGTCGATGGCGTCGAGGTTGGCGGTGATGTCGTCACGGATGGCGGTGTGCGGGCAGCCGCCGGTCTGCACGGCGGTGATCCGCTCGTCGGGCAGGACCGCGTGGCGGCGCAGGAAGTCGGCGTCCTCGGTGGTGTAGATGTCGTTGGTCAGCACGGCGAGGGACAGCTCGTCACGCAGCTGCCTGCACAGCGCCGCGACCAGCGCGGTCTTGCCGGAGCCGACCGGGCCGCCGATGCCGATCCGCAGCGCCTCGCCCGGCGTGCGGTGCCGCTTGGGACGGTCGTGGCTGTGATCGTGCGGTTCGCCGTCGATCAGATGGGGCGGCATGGGAACTCCTTCTCGAGGGGACGGGGATGTCGGGCGGCTACGAAGCGAACAGCGGCATGTCGCGATCCAGGTGACGTTCGGCCAGCGCGTCCTGCAGCGGGTCCGACAGCGCGGCCAGGCCGGTGACCGCCTCGGCGGCGATCCGGTCGCACAGCGGGGCCAGCCGCATCGTGCCCGCGGCGATGGCGGCGGGATCGACGGCGAGCAGCCGTTGCGCGGCGGTGGCCGCGCCGGTGAGCGTGGTGTAGACGACGACGCCCGCGAGCTGGTCGGGGCTGGCGCCGCAGGCGGCGCCGACCA
>NZ_JBCGFB010000256.1:0-1697 GCF_038752175.1 Nocardia sp. No.11
GTTCGGCCGGGACCTGCGGGGCGACCGGCTCGGTCGGCGCGGGGGCGCCGGGAGCCGCGGGGACCGTCGAGGTCGGGGCGGTGGTGGCGGGCGCCTGCTCGGGCTTGGTGCCGTTCATGCCCTCCATCTCGGCCTTGTAGGTCTCGTTGTAGGTCTTCCAGAACGTGGTGACGATGCCGGTGAGCTCGTTGAGCACCAGCGATCCGTTCTGGAAGTCCGCACGCAGACCATCCGGCACCAGGTAGGCGCTGCCGGTCGGCAGGCCGAGCACGCCCGAGTCACCGCCCAGGCTGAGGTAGCGGTCCAGGATCGCCCCGACCACCTCGAAGACCGCGCCGTTCTCCCCGGAGAAGACGTAGCCGTTGGCGAACTTCGCGTACTGGCGGCCCTGCGCGCCCGAGAGCAGATCCGACTGCGGCGCGCCGAGCGGACCGTCGACACCGCCGCGGCTGACCCAGTGCCTGGCGATCTCGTTCGAGCCGGACAGACCGAGCAGCTTGTCGACCAGCGCGCCGAGTTCGGCCATATTGCCCTGCTGCTGCGGCGCGCGGGCCTGCTGGCTCGGCGGCCGCTCCGGCGTCGCGGGTGAGGAGTAGGTGCTGCTGTTGCCCGCGGCGATCCCACGGATTCGGTCCATCAGCGCGTAGGCCGCGTCGCCGGGGCAGTCGGTGTTGCCGACGTCGCGGTGCGCGAACACCGTCGGCAGGTCGACCGCCTCGTCCTGGGCGTACGGGGTGAACTCGGTGCCCTCGGAGTACATCGTGGTGTGGCCCTCGGGATCGATCCCCGCGATCTTGGACCGCCACCCGATGAACTTGCCGATCGCGTTGATCGACTCGTTGCTCGGTGTCTCGGTCTCGTAGTTGCCCATCAGCGCCACGCCCGCGGTGTTCTCGTTGAACCCGCCCGCGTGCGCGCCCTGCACCGCCCGGTCCAGACCGCCGTAGCGGCCCTCGAAGATCTGGCCGTACTGGTCGACCAGGGCGTTGTAGCCGATGTCGCACCAGCCCAGGGTCTCGGCGTGGTAGGCGTAGATCGCGCGGACGATGCCCGCCGACTCGGCTCGGCTGTAGTCGTTGCGACCGGCCGTGTGGTGCACGGTGATGCCGCCGACGCCGTCGTCGTAGGTGGGTTCCTCGCAGCGGATCGACTCGTCGGCACCCCACTGCGCGCGGGTGATGACCTTCGGGCCGCCGCCGGGCAGCGCCGCGGCGACATCGGTGAGCCCGGCGTCGATGGCGGCGCGGCCCGGGTTGATCAGGATGGCCTTGAGCGCGGCCTCGGTGAGATGGGCCGGGTCGCTGTGATCGGCGCCGGCGACCGGCTTGCGGGTCACCAGCATCTGCACGGCGGTGGTCTCGCCGACGTAGATCGGCTCGGTGCCGGTCGGCGCGTCGGCCGGGGTCTGGTCGGTGGCCCTGGTGTCGACCGGATCGGCGTCGTACCAGGGGCCCCAGTTGCCGTCCAGTTGGCGGGCCCGCAGCTTGGTGGTGGTGTTCACCAGGTCGCGCGCGGTGACCGCGACCATGCTGAACGGGGTCTCCTGGGTGAGCTCCTTGACCTGCGCGCCGACCTGGTCGATCAGGTCTGGTCCGACCGCGCCGGGGGACAGCGCCGGGGTCTCGGGGGTGGTGCCGGGCTCCAGGTTGGCCGGGTCGGCGATGAACTTCATTCCGGTCGGCCGGTTCTGGACGACC
>NZ_JBCGFB010000257.1:0-1618 GCF_038752175.1 Nocardia sp. No.11
CACCGGCGCCCAGCACCACGGCCTCGCGCACCCGGTCGACGCCGCCCCCGCGCAGCGCGCCGAGCACCCCGTCCACATCGGTGCAGTCGGCCAGCCAGCCCGCCTCGGTGCGCACCAGGGTGTTGGCCGAGCCGACCAGGACCGCCCGGTCGGTGCGCGTGTCCGCGCGGGCCAACGCGGCCTCCTTGCCCGGCATGGTCACCGAGAGCCCGACCCACTCCGGTCCGAGCCCGTCGACCAGTCCCGGCA
Organism: Nocardia sp. No.11; assembly: GCF_038752175.1. Taxonomy (NCBI): domain Bacteria; kingdom Bacillati; phylum Actinomycetota; class Actinomycetes; order Mycobacteriales; family Nocardiaceae; genus Nocardia; species Nocardia sp. No.11. Next base: position 250 of record NZ_JBCGFB010000257.1, read on the forward strand.
GCTCTTCGGCCGTGCACTCGACGCGCTCGTAGGTCCAGTCCAGCCCGAGCGCGCGGTAGGCGGCCAGATGCAGCTGCGGCGACCGTGAGTGTGCGATCGGCTTGCCGAGCACCGCCGCCTTGCGCGACTCAGCCACCGTAGGGCTTGGAGCTGTCGAGGATGCCGCTGCGCTGAGCCTGGGCGACCAGGCGCAGGTGTTCGGAGTAGCTGTCGGTGAACAGGGTGGTGCCCTCCTTGTCGACGGTGACGAAGTACAGCCACGCGCCCGGCTCCGGATTCTCCATGGCCCGCAACGCGTCCAGTGACGGTGCCGAGATCGGCGTCACGGGCAGGCCGCGCATCGCGTAGGTGTTCCAGGCGGTTTCCCTGGCCCGGTCGGCGTTGGTGGTCGCCACCTCGGTGGTGTCGAGGGTGTAGTTGACCGTCGAGTCGAACTGCAGCATCTGATCGACCTTGAGCCGGTTCACGATCACCCTGGCCACTTTGCTCATGTCCTGTGGCTTCGCCTCCCGCTCCACCAGCGACGCGGACACCAGCGTCTGATACGGCGTCAGGCCCGTGGTGGCGCCCGACTGCAGCAGGCCGGTCGACTCGTAGCGCTGCACGCTCGAGGTCACCAGCTGGCGCAGGATCTGCTGCGGAGTCCCGCTGGGATCGAAATCCCAGGTGCCAGCGGCGATCAGGCCTTCCAGCTGCCGGGACCGGTCCGGGGATTCCCGCACGCCCTTCATCGCCCAGTCCGGCACACCGAGGGCGGCCAGGTCCGTGCTCGCGCCCGCGGCGTCGAGCTGTTCGTAGGTCACGCACTTCTGCTCGGCGCCGTAGCAGCTGGCCTGGGCGACCTTGCGGTAGATGCCGTCGTAGCGCCCGCCGGTGTTCGCGTCGTGCTTGTCGTGCAGCAGCCTGCCCTCGGAGACGGTCACGTTGCCGACCCGCGACTTCCCGCCGACCAGCGTGGCGACGGCGGTGGCGGCCGGGCTGTTCACACCGATCGCGTAGTACCCGGGCTGCACGTTGTTCATCCCCGAATTGCGCACGGCCGCTTCGTAGAAGGCCTCGGGGCTGGCGACCACGCCACGGTCGTGCATGGCACCGGCGATCTGCGAGGCGGTGTCGCCGGGATGCACCTGCACCACGACCAGCGCCCCGGGCGGACCGGCGAAGTCCTCGGCCGGGGCGAACCGGCTCATCAGCTTGTAGCCGGCGAAACCGGCCGCGGAGACGATCAGGACGGCCAGCAGCGCACCGACCACCCAGAGGTTGCGGCGACGCCGTTTGCGCTCGGCGGCCTTGCGCGAGGCGATCCGCGACCGCTTGCGGCCCGACGCCGCCTTGCCGCGGCCCGCGGGCTGCTTGTCGCGGCCGGACG
>NZ_JBCGFB010000258.1:0-1512 GCF_038752175.1 Nocardia sp. No.11
CGCTGCGTCTATTTCATCGCGTGGGATCGAGAGGCTTGCGGGTTTGATGGAGGGGCTCGGACGTTCAGCGGCACGGCCGCACTGGCTATGTCGGGGCGGGCCTGAGGGCGGCGGCGATGATCCGGAACAGGGCGGCGTCGGGACAGGCGGAAGCGAAGGCGACCCGGATGCGGGAGGCGGTCTCGATGACGCGTGCGGCGACTTTGAGGAGCCGCAGGCGCAGGGTCGCGAACTCAGCGTTGGCAAGCGCGGCTGCCTTGGGGATGGCCTGCTGGATGCGCCACATCAGCCAGAATGCGGCGGTGTGCAGGATCAGCCGCATCTGATTGGCGTTGGCTGATCGGCATGACGTGCGATCGCTGGCGAGCTGGGCCTTGTGCAACTTGATGAGGTTTTCGGCCTGGCCGCGGGCGCAGTAGAGTGTGTCGTAGATGTGCTCGGCCGAGCCCTGCTCGAGCGAGGTGACGACGTAGCGGATATCCATGCCGAGCGTGCTGGCCTCGATCCGGGCGACGACACGGCGCTGGCATTTCCAGCTTTTCGCCCCGTAGCGGGTCTGGGCATAATTTCGCAGGACCACGTGCTGTTCCTCGGCCCGCTTGACCGCGCAGGCATCGGCAATCTTCACGATCTGTGGATCGGCGCGCAGCACAGCGTTGGTGGGCAGGCCGAAGACATAATCGATGCCCTGTGCCTCGCAGAAGTTCATGACCTCGGGTCTGCCGTAGTGGCCGTCGCCCCGGATCGTGATGTGGGTCGTGGGCCAGTGCCTCTGGATCTGCCGCACCAGGCGACGGATATGGCCCGCGGCCTCCGCGCCGCTCGGCGTCTTGCCGGTGCGCAGCAGCATGGCGACCGGCCGCCCCGTTGCCGTGTCGTAGACGTGGATCGGCAGGAAACAGCGCTCACCGTGATGCCCGTTCCAGAACGATAACTGCTGGTAGCCGTGCACGACATCGCAGGTGTCATCGATGTCCAGCGTCACCGCCTCGGGCGGGGATGGATAACTGGCGCAGTAGATGTCGACCATCGCGGCCATCATGCGGGCCAGCTCGCGCGTGGTGGGTGCGTTTTCCCAGCGGCTCATCGTCGGTTGGCTGGCAAGGCCCGCGCCCGAACCCGGTAGCTTGCCCAGCGCCAGGCGGAAGCCGGGATCGTCACGCAGGGCGTCGAGGTCGTCGGCGTCCTCGTAGCCGCAGGCAATCGCCAGAACCCGAGCCCGCAGGATGTCATCCAGCTTGTGGACCACCCGCGAAGGATCGCGCCGATCGGCGATGCAGGTGGCCAGCTGCCTGNAGGTCGTCGGCGTCCTCGTAGCCGCAGGCAATCGCCAGAACCCGAGCCCGCAGGATGTCATCCAGCTTGTGGACCACCCGCGAAGGATCGCGCCGATCGGCGATGCAGGTGGCCAGCTGCCTGCAGATGTCCATCTCGCGCTCGGCCTGCGCCAATAGCAGAACCCCGCCGTCCGACGTGATGCGACCGCCGTCGAAGGCAGCCGTGACTTTCTTG
>NZ_JBCGFB010000259.1:0-1447 GCF_038752175.1 Nocardia sp. No.11
ATGTCCGCGCGCGCCGCCGCTGTCCGCCTGATTCGTCACGACATCAGCATCTCTTCGGACAGAAGGCTTTCCATGCACAACTTCATCACCCGTAGCACCGGGACCGCCGCCGTCGCGGCCGGTCTGGTGCTCGCCGCCTGCGGCTCGGCGGCCGCGCACGTGACCGTCGACGCGCCGGGCGCCGCCCAGGGCAAGTACACCGTCGCCACCTTCAAGGTGCCGACCGAATCCGAGACCGCGGCCACCACCGCGCTGCGCGTCGCCGTGCCGAACCTGAAAAGCGTGCGCACCGAGCCGATGCCGGGCTGGACAGCCAAGGTCGAGCGCAACGATAAGGGCGAGGCCGTCGCCGTCGCCTGGACCGCCGACCCGGGCAACCCGGGCGTCGGCCCCGGCCAGTTCCAGCGCTTCGTGCTCTCGCTGGGCCCGCTGCCCGCGCAGGACACGGTGAACTTCCCCGCCACCCAGACCTACAGCGACGGCAAGGTCGTCGCCTGGGATCAGCCGAGCACCGGCGGTGCCGAGCCCGAGCATCCGGCACCGTCGATCACGTTGGGCGCCGACGGCGGTGACGCGGGCGGCGACCACAGGGTCGCTTCCGGTGCGACCAGCGTCGCGGAGACCGACACGGTGGCGCGCTGGCTCGGCGGCATCGGGCTGGCCCTCGGCCTGTTCGCGGCCGCGCTCGGCCTCGGCCTCGTCTTCCGTTCGCGGCGGTCGTGATGCGGGCCGATCATCTCGTCGCCGATATCAACCGATCCGCGCGGCTGCGCATCGGACGCCGGGTGCTCGCGGTGCTGATCGCGGGCCTGTTCGCCGCGATGTTCGCGGCGGGCGCGGCGAGCGCGCACTCCGGTGCCGTGAGCAGCGTGCCCGAGGACGGCTCGACCGTCGAGGCCGGGCCCGCGCGCGCCAGCATCACCTTCAACGAGGAACTGCAGCAGAACTTTCCGTCGCTGACCGTGGTCGGCCCGGACGGTCGCCTGTGGTCGAAGGGCAAGGCGCTCGTCGAGGGCCGCACCGTCAGTGTGGAACTGGGCGAGCTCGGGCCGGTCGGCGAATACACCCTCGCGTTCCGGGTCACCTCCGCCGACGGGCACCCTGTCAGCGGGACCCGGCATTTCACGCTGAGCAAGGCGGGTACCGGCACGCCGGGACCCAAGCCGGGTGCGGACACTGCCGATAGCGGCGACTCCGACGGCGGCGTGCCGGTGTGGGTGTTCATCGCCGGTGGCGTGGTGCTGTTCGGCGCGGGCCTCGCGGTCGCGCTGCTGTCCGGCCGCAAGAAGTAGCCACCATGACGACCGGTCGCCGGGTACCCGCGACGACGCTGCGGCAGTGGCGGGTCCTGGTGCCGGTCGTGGTGGCCGCCCTGGCCGGGGTGGCGCTGGCCTGGCTGCTGCGCCGCGGCGGCGGTTTCCCCTGGTCGGCGGGCGCGCGGGTGCTC
>NZ_JBCGFB010000260.1:0-1331 GCF_038752175.1 Nocardia sp. No.11
GTCGCCGCCGAACGCCCCGGCGACCTGGCCGGGTTGGTCGTCTGCGGCACCCCGCGCCGGGCCACCGAGATCGCGCCGGACCCGCGTCTGGCGGTGCTGGCGGTGCACGGCGCCGACGACCGGCGGGCGCCGATCGATGCGGTCCGGCTATGGACAGCACGGCACGGATCGGTAGATTTGCGCGAGTACGCCGACGCGGGACACGACCTGTTGCACGAACCGGTGCAGCAGCGCGTGGCGTCCGATATCGCGCAGTGGGTGCTCACCACGGCGCGATGAACGACGAAGGGGGAACGGTGCAACCGAATCGAACAGGCCTGCCGGATACGGCGGCACTCGGCCGGGCCGTGGACGACGGTGGGCTGTGGATCGACGGCCTGCTCGTCGCCGACGGCGCGCCGGAGCGTTGCGCCCAGCGCTACGAGCGCCTGGCCGACGCGGTCGACGCCCAGCTGCTGGTCCTCGGTGGGGCGGAGGTGATCCCCGGCTTCGGCGGGCTGGCCTCGGGTGCCGCGCTGCGCAGCGGATTCGAGACCAAGGCGGCCGACGCGCTCACCCAGCTGCGCGCCTACGCGAGCACCGCGCGGGCGCTGGCCGCCGTCTTCCGGGCCGCGGGGACGGCCTATCAGGACAGCGATCAGGCGCTGGCCGCGTCGATCGCGAAGCAGGAGCCCGACCATGCGTAGCATCTCCGGCCGCGTGCCCGGCACCGATCCCGACTACGCCGCCGTCGTCGAGGTGTTCGACAACCTCTCGCACGCCGAGATCCATCAGGCCGTCCAACAGCTCGATCCGGCGGCGCTGTCCGCCGCGGGCGAGTTGTTCCTGACCACCTCGACCGCGCTCGGTGACGAGGTCGAGAACGCGCACGGCGAGATCGGCGCGGCCATCGCCGACGGCTGGCGCGGCGGTGCCGCCCAGCGGGCGATCGACGCGGTGCGCGACTTCGAGCAGGCGGGCAGGCGGATCGCCGACGTGCTGACCGCGGTCGGGGTCCGGCTCGGCCAGGCAGGCGATGCCGCCGAGTCGGTGCGCGCCGCGATCGCCGAACCCGATGCCGCCCAACCGGATCCGGCGGCCGCGCTGCTCGATTCCCAGCAGGCCACCGACAACGCCGCGATCGTGCGGCGGGCCGAGAACGCCCGGCTCGACGCGGTGCGGGCGATGGAGACGATCTACGGCGGCGCTTTCGTGCCGACCGGGTCGGGGGTGCCGTCGTTCCCCGAGATCACCACCGAACCCGGGGCAGGCGATCCCACCGTCGCCTCGACCGGCCTCGCCGGGCGCGCACCGTCCGCCGCCGCGCCCGGCGTGTCGGCCGTGGCCGCCAC
>NZ_JBCGFB010000261.1:0-1287 GCF_038752175.1 Nocardia sp. No.11
CCTCCTGGTCGACGCGGTCAGCGGCGCCGAGGCGTTCGTGCTCGGCTTCGTCGGCATCGGCCTCGGCGCCGGGGTGGCCATGACCGTGGCCGCCGACCTGGTCGTCGGCTCGGCGCCGGCGGAACGCGCCGGTGCCGCGGCGGCGATCTCGGAGACCGCCTACGAGACCGGTCTCGCGCTCGGTGTCGCCCTGCTCGGCAGCACCGTGATGGCGATCTTCCGCCGCGGGCTCGATCTGTCCCTGCTGCCGGACGACGCGGTGGCGACGGCATCGGGATCGCTCAGCGGCGCGGTCGAGGTCGCGCGGGAGCTGCCGGCCGCGGTGGCGCAGGAGTTCTTGTCCTCGGCGAATCAGGCGTTCGTCAGCGGCATCCATCTGACGGTGCTCGGCATCGTCGCGGTGCTGCTGTTCGCCGCCTACGGCGCGGTGCGGACGAAGAACACCCGCGCGTGAGTACCGCCGTGGGGCCGGTATCGATCCGGCCCCACGGCGGCTCGCTTTCGCCAGATCGCCTCGGTCGCGTCGTCGATGGCGGCGAGGTCGGTCGGACGGCCGCGAAGGCCCTGCCGAGCGAGTCGGCGACGACTNTCGGTCGCGTCGTCGATGGCGGCGAGGTCGGTCGGACGGCCGCGAAGGCCCTGCCGAGCGAGTCGGCGACGACTTCAGTGAGGCCCCGTCGCCGACCCGTAGGTCAGCGGGCGGGCGGCAGTTGACGCTGATCGCCGCCGGGGAGCTCGTTGGCACTGCCGCCGGGAAGTTCTCCGTAGCCGTCGGCGGTCGGCAGGGTATTGCCCTGACCTGCGGGCAGCGCGGTGTAGGTCGGCGCGGCCTGGTACTGGCGCGGGTCGGGGTGGTACCGGGTCGACGGCGCGTCGACGACGGTCGAGGCGATCTGCTGGGCGTACGGGTGGTACTGCGGTGCGCCCTGCTGGGGGTACCCGGCGGGCAGGTAGCCCTGCGCGGGCTGACCCGGCAGCTGGTAGCCGGGCGGCGCCATCATCTGCTGCTGGGCCTGCGAATCCTGGGTGTCGACGGTGACCTTGCGGCTGCGGCGCAGCGTGAAGGTGACCTCCTCGACCTCCTCGAACGCCTGCCGCGCGGTGCGCAGCGGGTGCGTGGCAGAGTCGATCGCGTTGGCGACGAAGGACGGCACCAGCGGACGGATCCAGCGGGCGGCGGTGTCGGTGAACGGCACGGTGCCGATGATCGGCAGCTCGAGTCCGCCGCCCCCGGTCGGGGCCTGCGCGGGCGCGGCGGCGACCGGCTGGGCCGGCACCAGCGCACCG
>NZ_JBCGFB010000262.1:0-1256 GCF_038752175.1 Nocardia sp. No.11
CCGGCGCCCGGCCGTTGCGCGCGCGGTCGGCGCCAGCCGATGGCGGTGCCACGCCGTTGCGCCCGCCGTTCGTGTCGGCCGGTGCCACGCCGTTGCGAGGGTGATCACCCGCCCCGGAGATCGCCGGGGCCGGATCGTTCGGCGAGCCGTGGCAGGCGATGGCATTGGTGGTGCTGCTGAGGAACTGCGCGTAGACCGAATCGCCGGGCGCGGCGGGAACGGAGTCGTCGGCCGCAGCGGATTCGGGGTCCCGGGTGTGCCGCGCCCGGCCGGGTGCGTCGAACTGCCGTGGCGCCCTCGCTCCGCTCATCGACTGTGCTCCGGAATCATCGTGTACGACAACGGCTCTGGCGACGTCGAGCGCGACCGCGGTGCCGTTGCGGCCGGGTGCCGCTCGGCCGGGCTCCGGCGCGGCGGAGCGGTTCCTGGCCTCGGCCGGTTCGGCCGGTCGGGCGCTGTCGTCGACGATAATGCTCGCGGGCAGCAGCAGGCGGGCGACGATGCCGCTGACCGGGGAGGTGTTGAGTTCCACGTCGATGCCGAGGCGGCCCGCGAGCCGGCCGACCACGTAGTGACCGAGGTAGCGGGTGGAGGCGACGATGAAGTCCTGCTCCCCGCGCAGGCGCGCGTTGGCCTCGGCGAGCTGGTCGGCGGGCATGCCGACGCCGTGGTCGACGACCGCGAGCAGATACCCACCGGCCACCTTGCGGCCGTAGACCTCGACCTCGAGGTCGGGCGGGGAGAAGGCCAGCCCGTTCTCGATGAGTTCGGCCAGCACGTGGGCGAGTTCGCTGACCACCGCGCCGGCGATGGCGATGTCGTCGACCCGGCGCAACACCACGCGGCGATAGTCGTCGACCTCCGACAGGCCGGCCCGGATGACATCGGTGAGCGCGATCGGCTCGGCCCACCGGCGCGGGCTCGCCTCGCCGACGAGCACCAGCAGGCTTTCGGCGTTGCGCCGCATGCGGGTCGCGAGATGGTCGAGTTCGAACAGGTTCGACAGCGCCTTCGGATCGAGTTCCTCGCGCTCGAACTCGCTGATCAGCCCGAGCTGCCTGCGCACGAGGTTCTGATTGCGGCGAGCCAGATTGGCCATCGACTCGGTGGTGTTGCGCCGCACCAGGGCCTGTTCGGACGCCAGGTCGAAGGCGGTGGTCTGCACCCGGTCCAGCGCCCCGGCGACCGCGCCGATCTCGACGCCGGCGCCCGGCGGCGTGCGCACGGGCGCGGGTGGCTCGGGGCGCCTGTCGGCG
>NZ_JBCGFB010000263.1:0-1239 GCF_038752175.1 Nocardia sp. No.11
AAGGAGTCGATCAGTGGCAGCACCGAAGAAATATCCGGACGAGTTGAGAGCTCGAGCCGTGCGGTTGTATCGAGAGTCCGATCCCAAGCCGACGATCCGGAAGCTCGCCGAGCAACTCGGGGTGCATCACGAGGCATTGCGGAACTGGATCCGCCAAGCCGAAGCCGATGCCGGCCACCGCCACGACCGCCCGACGACCGACATGGCCGAGGAGAACAAGCAACTCCGTAAACGAGTCGCCGAGCTGGAGCGGGTCAACGCTGTATTGCGTGATGCGAGTGCGTATTTCGCCTCGGAGCTCGGCCAGACCCGGCGGTGATTGTGCGGTTCGTCAATGAATATCCGCAGCACCCGGTCGAGCTCGTATTACGGGTTCTGGGGATCGCGTCCTCGACGTATTACGGCTGGTTGCGGCAGGCGAAGGCGCCGTCACGGCGGAATCTGGTCGACCAAGAGCTCCTGGCCGAGATCGTCGATATCCATACCAGCTCCGGCGGGACTTACGGGTCGCCGCGGGTTCACGCGATGCTGGCCCGGCGCGGGTTCTCGGTCGGCCGCAAACGCGTTGAGCGGTTGATGCGGGGTGCGGGTTTGCAGGGCGCGTTCCTGCGGAAGAAGTGGCGGCTGGGCTCGACCCGACAGGATCGGCGGGCCGCCCCAGCTCCAGATCTGGTCAACCGGGACTTCACTGCCGGCGAGCCGGACCGGCTGTGGGTCGCCGATGCCACCCGCATCGTCTGCGGCGAGGGTGTGTTCTGGCTGGCCGCGGTCCGGGACGCGTTCTCGAACCGAATCGTGGGCTGGAAGTGCTCGGACCGTTGTGACACCGAGCTGGTTCTCGGCGCTCTCGAGTACGCGGTTTGGACCCGCGATGTTCGTGACGGGCAGCTCGTCCATCATTCCGACCGCGGGTCGACCTACACGGCAATCCGGTTCGCTAACCGGTTGGCAGACAACGGGATAGCGCAATCCATGGGTTCAGTCGGAGACAGCTACGACAACGCTCTCATGGAGAACTTCTTCTCCACTCTGAAGACCGAGTTGGTGTATCGGAACAGTTGGCGGACAAGGGAAGACGCCGAGAACGCCTTGTTCGCCTACATCGATGGCTGGTACAACACCCAGCGGATCCAGAAGAGGCTGGGTTGGCGGTCACCCGACGAGTACGAAGCCAGCTACCATGGCCGGGTTCCAGCCGGAACCAGGTAATTCGCTCTCCGGCTCAGCGGGGGAACCTCA
>NZ_JBCGFB010000264.1:0-1225 GCF_038752175.1 Nocardia sp. No.11
CCAGCGCGCGGCCGCCGATCAGGCCGCCCGCGACCGCGCCGCCCGCCTCGGCGAGGGCCAGCGCCCCCACACTGAGCTGGAGTCCACGCCCGCCTCGCCGCGCAAGACCCAGCCGAAACCGACGAAACCGCAGGTCACCGGATCGGCCGCGATCGAGACGGTGATCGACCGGGCGATGTCGCAACTCGGGGTCACCTACGCCTGGGGCGGCGGGGACGAGGACGGGCCGACCCTGGGCATCCGCGACGGCGGCACCGCCGACGCGCACGGCGACTACAACAAGGTCGGCTTCGACTGCTCGGGCCTGATGCTCTACGCCTTCGCCGGGATCGGCGTCTCGCTGCCGCACTACAGCGGCTACCAATACAACGCGGGCACCCGCGTCGACGTGGAGGACCGCGAACGCGGCGACATGCTGTTCTGGGGGCCGGGCGGCAGCGCGCACGTCGCGCTCTACCTGGGCAACGGGAAAATGATCGAGGCTCCCGAATCCGGTGACGTCGTGAAGATCTCGCCGGTCCGTGAGGACGGGATCATGCCGTACGCGGTCCGCATCGTCACCGAGTAGGCGCTGCACCGGGTTGTGCGCCTGGGCCGGGTCGGGCACCTGGGGTTGGGCTGCGGTCCTGGGGTCGTGTTGTGCCGACCTGGGCTCGGGCTGCGGACCTTGGATCGGGTTGCGCGTCTGGGGCCGACCTGCGCACCGAGGCCCAGCCAGGACCGGACCCTGATGGCTATTCCGCTCGGGTGGTGTCACCGGGGTCAGGTGGTGGCGACCAGGGTCGCGGAGACGATGACATTGGACAGGTAGCGGCGCTGGGCCGGGTCGAACGCGCCGCCGCAGGTGATGAGGCGCAGGCGGGCCGTGCCGTCGTCGGCGAACACGCGCTCGGTCGGGAACTGCGTCTTGTCCACCGACTCGGTGCGGTCGACGACGAACCGGACGGTGCTGCCGTCGGCCCTGGTCAGCCGGATCTCGTCGCCCGCGGCGAGCTCGGCGAGCCGGAAGAAGACGGCGGGTCCGCCGGTCGAGTCGACGTGTCCGAGGATCACCGCCGCCCCCGCCTCCCCGGGACTGGCGCCCGGCTCGAACCACGACGGGCGCTCGAAGTCCGGGGGCGCGGCGAGTGCCCCGGCCGCGGTGGTCCCGCTGCGCTCCACGCCGGTGTCGAGCCCGATCCGCGGAATCTCCAGCCGGACCGGTGCCGAGCGGCCCAGCGGGGCG
>NZ_JBCGFB010000265.1:0-1178 GCF_038752175.1 Nocardia sp. No.11
TGCCGCACCACCTTCAACTGCACCGACGCGTGCCCCCGTGGCATCGAGGTCACCAAGGCCATCCAGGAAGTCAAGCGGGCCCTGCTCTTCACCCGCTGACCTCCCCGGTCCACGAAGGCCGCCTTCATCGAAAGATGCAGGCGGCCTTCGTCGTTCGCCAATGACTGTGCGGTGAGGAGTGTTTGCAGGTATTCAGAGCTACGCCCGGTCGACATGGCAGAGAAATTTTGACATTGGCAGACTTCTATAGCAATCGCGCTATTATTAAGTCATGGCTAGGGATACTCGTGCCGCCCAGCTGGTGAGCCTGGCAAGTGAGCAATGGGGCCTGGTGACGAGCCGCCAGGCCGGAGCCGTCGTGGGCGTGAGCCCACAGCAGCTCAAGCAGATGGCCGATGCGGGGACGCTGGAGCGAGTTCGTCACGGCATGTACCGGGTTGCGCGCTTCCCTTACGACGAGCACCAGGACATGCGCGTCGCGTGGATGGCCCTCGATCCCGAACGCGTGGCCTGGGAGCGCCTGGACGATCCGGTACCTACCGGAGTGGTGTCTCACCGATCGGCCGCAGTACTACACGGTCTCGGTGATGTGGATGCCGACGTGGTGGAGCTGACCACGCTGCGTCGGGTGCGGCTGTCGATGCCGGAGGTCGAGATCCATCGCGGGCATCTAGACCGCGACGACTGGCAGGTGATCGACGGACTTGCGGTCACCACGGCGCTGCGGACGATCGCCGATCTGGCGGCCGCCGGCCTGGACGTCGGCCATCTAGCGGGTGTTGTTCGTGACGGGCTGGCACGTAGCCTGGTTACCGCGGATCAAGTCACAGCAGCGCTGTCCGAACACGCACACAGCTATGGCCAAGTGCCGTTTGACGGGCGCGGATTCCTCGAAGCACTCATCGAGGAATCCGGGGTTCCGTCCGCGGCGGTGTCGCTGGCCCAGATCGCGGGCCTGCACGCCGTCTCCGGTGCGACCGACACTCCTTCACTGGTGGCCGCGCTCGAAGCGCTACTACCCCCTGGCCAGCTGGCCGCGGCGTTCAACCGGATCCGCAATGAGATCGCCCACGGAGGGCCGGGCGCTGCGCTGCTTGCGGGCATCGCTGCGGATCCGGCGCTGCTCGAGATGATCGAGACCACCGCGGCGCGGGCCGGAGAGCAGGCCCGCGCCGCAC
>NZ_JBCGFB010000266.1:0-1158 GCF_038752175.1 Nocardia sp. No.11
GACCGGCTGGGCCGGCACCAGCGCACCGGCCTGCGGCGCGGCGGCGGGCAGCGCGGTGGGCAGGTACCCGGCGGGCAGCTGCTGCTGGGAGACGTTCGGCTCCAGAGCCACGGAGTCGTCCTTTCGATGCGGCTCGGTGATCCCGAGCTCGAAGCCGCCGATGGCGGCGATGATCCTGGTGCGCTGACGTTCTCGATCGATGACGGTATCGGCCTCGATGGCCAGGCGGGCCGCGGCGAGTTCGTGATCGGCGCGCAGGGCAGCCGCCTCGGTGCGCACCTCGGCCCGCTTCACCGCGATGGCCGCGTCGGCCTCGCGCTGGGCCCGGTCGGCCACCTCCTCGGCGTCGACCCGGCGGTCCAGCGAGGTCTCCCCGCGCCACCACCGCAGCAGCAGGGGCAGCAGGGCGAGCAGGACCCCGGCCAGCAGGATCAGCGCCCGCAGCGCGGCGGCCCCGGCGTGGTCGGCGGTGTAGCCGTTCATGGCCAGCCAGCGGGCGCCGAGCCCCCGGTCGGCCTCGGCGAACGCGGTGGCGCGGGCGGCGGCCAGCTCGGCGGTCTCGGTGCGGACCTGCTGGTCGAGCTGATCGGTGCGGGCCTGCGCGGCGGCGAGCTGCCTGCGGGAATCGTCGAGCATGTCGTTGGCCGTCTGGGCCTCGGGACCGCGGCCGGGGACGCCGGTGATCCTGGNGGCCTCGGCGAACGCGGTGGCGCGGGCGGCGGCCAGCTCGGCGGTCTCGGTGCGGACCTGCTGGTCGAGCTGATCGGTGCGGGCCTGCGCGGCGGCGAGCTGCCTGCGGGAATCGTCGAGCATGTCGTTGGCCGTCTGGGCCTCGGGACCGCGGCCGGGGACGCCGGTGATCCTGGTCTGCGGGCACTCCGGCGTCGGGTTGTACTCACAGCGGGCGATGACCAGCGCGCGGTCGATATCGGCCTGCGCCTTGGCGATGCTCACGTCCAGGGCGGCCCGGTCGGCGCTCGCCCGGTCGAACTCGGCCCGCGCGGCGACCACGCCCGGGGCGTTCTCGGCACTCGCCTGCGCGCGCACGTCCAGCTCCCGGTCGACGGTGCCGCCGAGCAGCACGGTCGAGGCCAGTTCGGCGACGAGCACGCCGGCCAGCACGCCGACGCCGATCCTGGCAGCGGTGCTCGCGCGGTC
>NZ_JBCGFB010000267.1:0-993 GCF_038752175.1 Nocardia sp. No.11
AGCCGCCGCCTGCGCCCCGGCCGAGGCCGCCGCGCCCAGTCCTCCGACCGCCGTGGTCGCGCCGCTCACGCCGGCGTTCAGCCCGCCGCCGAGCTGAGCGCCCGCATCCGTGCCGATACCCGTGGCGCCGTCCACCAGCCCGTCGAACCCGGCGGTGAGGTCACCACCGGCACCGACGGCCCCGCTCAGGGCCGTGTCCAGCCCGATGCCGAGAGCGCCACCGGCACCGGCCGCACCGGTCAGCGCGCCATCGAGACCGGCGCCCACCGCGCCGTTCAGGCCGGTGGCGAGATCCGCCCCCGCACCGAGGGCACCATCGAGACCGGCAGTCGCACCCAGAGCGCCCTCGAGACCCGCGCCCACCGCGCCGTTCAGGCCGGTGGCAAGGTCGGCGCCCGCGTCAACGGCACCGTCGAGACCCGCGTCTACCACGCCATTCAGGGCGCCGCCCGCACCGGCAACCACGCCTGTGCCCGCACCGACCACACCATCGAGACTCGCCCCCGCACCGAGCGCGCCCTCCAGGCCGGCACCTACCGTGCCGTCCAAGCCGGCAGCGAGGTCCGCACCCGCACCTACCGCGCCGTTCAGCGCACCGTCGAGACCCGCGCCAGCGCCGACCGCACCGTTCAACGCACCACCCAAACCGGCAGTGAGGTCAGTACCGGCGCCGACCGCACCATTCAGCGCACCGCCGAGGCCGGCAGCGAGGTCAGTACCCGCGCCGACCGCACCATTCAGCGCACCGCCGAGGCCGGCGGCGAGGTCCGCGCCCGCACCAACTGCGCCGTTGAGACCGGCGCCGATCGTGCCGCCCAGGCCAGCGGCGAGATCAGCGCCCGCGCCGACCGCGCCATCGAGGCCGACGCCGATCGCACCGTTCAGCGCGCCGCCGAGGCCGGCAGCGAGGTCCGCGCCCGCGCCGACCGCGCCGTTGAGGGCGGTGTCCAGGCCGATGTCAGCGCCGAAGACGGTGGAGAGGTCGGTGGCCAG
>NZ_JBCGFB010000268.1:0-792 GCF_038752175.1 Nocardia sp. No.11
TAACGCTCCCGGCCCGCAAGGCGGATTCGGCGGCCGCCCGGCATCGGGTCCGGGCGGCGCTCCCGGCGCGCCAGGTGGCCCCGGCAGGCCCTTCGCTCCCGGCAATACGCCCGGCGGGCAACAGAACTCAGGCCCCGGCAGCCAACGCGTCGCGGGTGGTCCCGGTACCCCGCCGCACGCGGGGCAGCCCGGCTCCGCTCCTGGCGGACGTCCCACGGGCCCGGGCGGGCCGCAGGGGTTCGGACCCGGCAACGCGCCTGGCCGACAGCAGTCTTCGGGTTCGGGTGCGCCACAGGTGAATCGCACGCCGGGCGCGCAGTCCGGCGGCACGGCACCTGGCGAACGATCCGTTCCCGACTCCGCCGTCCGGCGCCCCGGCGCGGGCGCGCAAAGCGCTGCGCCGCAGCAGGGCTCCAAGGCGGGCACCTCGCCGCTGGCGGGCCTCTCGCAGGGCCTGCCTGGCGACGATCGCGCGGAACAGATCAGCCCGGACGCCACGAGCCGTGGCGGCGAGCACCCGGCCGACCTCGCCGGACCGAACGCGCCGACCGCGGCGATGTCGATCCCGGGCCGGAAACCGGCTGGTGCCCAGGCCTATTCGGCCGACGACCGCACCGTCAAGGTCCCGAGCGCGCAGTCCAAGGCCGCCCAGGCAGACATCTCGACCGCGGAGATGAGTCAGGCCGACCGCCCGTCGAAGTCGGACACGAAGGCAGGCAAGGGAACCGCCGCGGCGGTGGGTGCCGCGGCGGCCGGTGCGGCCGTCGCAGGAGCCGCCGCGGGCGCACGCGC
>NZ_JBCGFB010000269.1:0-788 GCF_038752175.1 Nocardia sp. No.11
GGTGGAGTCGTCGTTGAAATACCACTCTGATCGTATTGGACTTCTAACCTCGGACCATGATCTGGTTCAGGGACAGTGCCTGGTGGGTAGTTTAACTGGGGCGGTTGCCTCCCAAAATGTAACGGAGGCGCCCAAAGGTTCCCTCAGCCTGGTTGGCAATCAGGTGTCGAGTGCAAGTGCACAAGGGAGCTTGACTGTGAGAGTGACAGCTCGAGCAGGGACGAAAGTCGGGACTAGTGATCCGGCACCGGCAAGTGGAAGCGGTGTCGCTCAACGGATAAAAGGTACCCCGGGGATAACAGGCTGATCTTCCCCAAGAGTCCATATCGACGGGATGGTTTGGCACCTCGATGTCGGCTCGTCGCATCCTGGGGCTGGAGTAGGTCCCAAGGGTTGGGCTGTTCGCCCATTAAAGCGGCACGCGAGCTGGGTTTAGAACGTCGTGAGACAGTTCGGTCTCTATCCGCCGCGCGCGTTAGAAACTTGAGGAAGGCTGTCCCTAGTACGAGAGGACCGGGACGGACGAACCTCTGGTGTGCCAGTTGTTCCGCCAGGAGCACTGCTGGTTGGCTACGTTCGGAAGGGATAACCGCTGAAAGCATCTAAGCGGGAAGCCTGTTCCAAGATGAGGTTTCTCTCCCACTTGATGGGTTAAGGCCCCCTACAGACCATGGGGTTGATAGGCCGGAACTGGAAGCCAGGTAACTGGTGTAGGTGACTGGTACTAATAGGCCGAGGGCTTACTATCGAAGGTGTTACGCGTCCACTGTGCGGTATCTGAAACAACA
>NZ_JBCGFB010000270.1:0-741 GCF_038752175.1 Nocardia sp. No.11
CAGCGCCGCACTCGGCAGCGCCGCACTCGGCAGCGCCGCAGTCGGTGGCGCGGTGCTCGGTGGCGCGTTGGCAGGGTCGGGGTCGGCTCAGGGGCCCGGCGCCTCCGGCGACCAGGGCGCACCTTCGCCTGTCGAACAGGCTCCGGGCGCCGGCGCTCGGAACGGGTCCGACACGCCCGCAGCGAATTCCGGCGACACGACGAAGCCGGACAACGACCGTTCCGGTGGCGCGTCCGTCACCGGCGGCGCCACCACAACCGGCGGCACGGGAACAGCGACCGCCGCGAGCGGCTACGGCATGCCCTCGGGCGCACCCGAGACCGGTGCCGGCGGCCGGTTCCGCGACGACCGGCTCATGCTGGCCGGGTTCGGCGTGCTGGCACTGCTCGGCGCCGCCGTCGCCGTGACTCGCGACCAGCGCCGCGCAGGAAGGACCCGACCGTGACCACTCGATCGACAGCCGGTCCGCGGCCCGACCACACCCGGGTCCGATGGGCCACCGATCCCCACCCCACCCGGCTCGAACGAACTCGAGCGCTGCGCTCCGGCACTGCTCTGCGCCGCGGCCGCGCTGACACTCGACCGCTCGGTCCGGACGACACCGAGGCAGGCAAACGACGTGGTTCCAGGTCGGGCGGCGGTCGACGGCGCGATCGAGCATGGCGCAGAACGAGTTTTGGCGATGCGCGGTAGGCAGGGGTGGCGGACCGTCGTGGTAGCGGTGGTCCTGGTCGGTGTGGC
>NZ_JBCGFB010000271.1:0-732 GCF_038752175.1 Nocardia sp. No.11
CCGGAGGCGCCCGGGTACGCCCAGCCCGCGTTCGAACCGCCCACACCCGGCCCCGAGCCTGCCCGTGGCTTCAACGGCCGCCAAGACCCCGCCCCCGCATTCGGCGGCTTTCCCGGTACCGGTGCCACGCCCGGGTTCAACGCGTTCCCCGAGTTCGGCCCGCGTGCCGACGTGGACGCCACCCAGGCCTACAACGTCGCGCCCGCTGCGGACGCCGCGCAGGCCAGGGGGACCGGCTGGCCCGCGCCCGAGGTCGATCAGCGTCCCACGCTGGACCGCAGGCGCGGCGGGCCGGAGACGGGCAAGTCCGGTGGGTTGCCGTCCTGGTCGGCGCGCAGGCACCGGCCCGACCCGGCGCCGCCCGCGCCCGAGAGCGGTGGGTTCCCGACGGCCGCCTGGTCGCCGGTCAGCCAGGAGCAGCCGCTGGTCTCGGGTCAGTCGGTCGCCGGTGACCTGCTGCGCCAGCGCGCCGACGACGCCGACGCCCGTACCGAGGTCTACCGCGTCGGCGGCAATCGCGCCGCCGAGCCGGACACCGACGACTACGCCGAGTCCGACTATGTCGACCGCGACTACGTCGACAACGACTACTCCGAGGCGGACTACGCCGACGGCGAGTACGACGCCGCCTACGACGATGACGACTACGACGACGGCTACGAACCCGACCCGAAACCGACCAGGGCGAGCAGGCGGGCCGCGACCAGGGCCGCCGCGTCCAAGGTGGCGAGC
>NZ_JBCGFB010000272.1:0-727 GCF_038752175.1 Nocardia sp. No.11
AGGTCGTCGACGGCGCCGAGCCGGTGCGGCCCGCGCTGGCGGCGCTCACCGCGGGCGTGGTGGTCGTCGACGATCTGGCGACCGCCTCCGAACTCGTCGCGCTGCGCCCGGAACTGCGGGTGGTCACCCGCGACGGCGACCTGGCCGGCGCGGGCTGGATCGTCGGCGGTTCGGAGCGGATGCCCAGCCAGCTCGAGGTCCAGGCCGAGATCGACGCCGCCACCGCCGAATTGGCGGCCGCGCAGCGCCGGGCGGAGGAACTGGAAGCCGCACTGGCCGGGGCGCTGGCCGAGCAGACCGACCGCAAGGACGCCGCCGATCACGCGCTGATGGCGCTGCACGAATCCGATCAGGCGCTGCTGGCGATCTACGACCGGCTGGCCCGCGTCGGCCAGACCGCGCGCTCGGCGCAGACCGAGGGGGAGCGGCTGGCGACTCAGCGTGCCGACGCCGAGGCCGCGCGGGAGAAGTCGCTGGCCTCCCTCGCCGAGCTCGAGGACCGCCTGCGCCACGCCGAGATGGAACACGACGGCGGCGACGACAGCTACGGCGCCGCGGGCACCGAGGCCGCGGGCCGGGAACGCGAAGAGGCCGCGGCCGCGCTCGCCGAAGCACGCACCATGGAGGTCGAGGCCAGGTTGGCGGTGCGCACCGCCGAGGAACGCGCGGAATCGGTACGCGGCAAGGCGGATTCGCTGCGCCGGGCCGCCCGCGCCGAACGCGAGGC
>NZ_JBCGFB010000273.1:0-704 GCF_038752175.1 Nocardia sp. No.11
CGATCACCCCGCCGACACCCGCAAGGACCGCGCCGGTGAGCCCGCCTTCCGAGCCACCGTCGCCGAACACCTGCTGCGGCACCGCGGTCTGGCCGCGGGAGCCGCCTCGGTGGTGCTCGCCACGGCCGGGACCAGCGCCGGGGTCGGCGAATTGGCGTCGGCGCTGCTGCGGCCAGGCGACGCCGTCGCGATCGAGGACCCCGGCTACCAGCGAGCCGTCGGCGCGTTGCGGGCCGCGGGCATCCGGGTGCTGCCCGTCCCGATCGACGCCGACGGACTGCGGGTCGAGCTGATCCCGCCCGGGGTGCGCGCGGTCTATTGCACACCGGCGCACCAGTTTCCGCTCGGCGCGCGCATGCAGGCCGCCCGCCGGGTCGAGCTGATCGAATTCGCCAGGGCGAACGGCGTCTTCGTCATCGAGGACGACTACGACGGCGAATTGCGCTACGACACCGCGCCCCTGCCCCTGCTGGCCGCGATGGCACCCGATGTCGTCGTGCATCTCGGCACCACCAGCAAGATCATCGCCACCACGCTCGGCGTCGGCTGGCTGGTCGCCAGGCCCGACATCGCCGACGCGGTGCTCGCCTGGCGCGCCGAGACCGGCACCGCGCCGAGCCCGGCGGGTCAGCGGGTGCTCAGCGAGTTCGCCCGGCACGGCGACCTGGCCCGCCACCTGCGTCGGCTGCGCCGGCTGGTGCCAC
>NZ_JBCGFB010000274.1:0-634 GCF_038752175.1 Nocardia sp. No.11
TCGCCGGAGGCGGCGTTCAACTATCAGCGCAAAGTCCAGCCGCTGCCGCGGATCGGTCCTTATCAGGATCGTCTCGATGCGCTGCTTGAG
Organism: Nocardia sp. No.11; assembly: GCF_038752175.1. Lineage (NCBI taxonomy): Bacteria > Bacillati > Actinomycetota > Actinomycetes > Mycobacteriales > Nocardiaceae > Nocardia > Nocardia sp. No.11. Next base: position 91 of record NZ_JBCGFB010000274.1, read on the forward strand.
GAGAACGAAGGTCGCGGCCGCCGCGATCGGCTACGGATGACGCGTATCCATGACCTGCTGGTGCGCGAGGGGTTCGATGGATCCTATGATGCGGTGCGCCGCTATGCGGCGCGCTGGCGTGCTGCGCGGCGGAAGGATGCTGGCGAAGGCGCACCGGCGTTCATCCCGATGACCTTCCAGCCGGGTGAGGCCTACCAGTTCGACTGGAGCCACGAGGATGTGGAGATCGCCGGCAAGCCGATGCGGGTGAAGGTNGCGCACCGGCGTTCATCCCGATGACCTTCCAGCCGGGTGAGGCCTACCAGTTCGACTGGAGCCACGAGGATGTGGAGATCGCCGGCAAGCCGATGCGGGTGAAGGTGGCGCATATGCGTCTCTGCGACTCGCGCGCACCCTATGTCCGGGCCTATCCGCGCGAGGGCCAGGAGATGCTGTTCGATGCCCATGCCCGGGCGTTCGCGTTCTTCGGCGGTGTGCCGCGACGCGGTATCTACGATAATATGAAGACGGCGGTGACGGCCGTGTTCACCGGCAAGGAGCGTGT
>NZ_JBCGFB010000275.1:0-623 GCF_038752175.1 Nocardia sp. No.11
AAGACGCCGCGGCGGCAGCCGGTGGCGGCTCCCAGGCCGTGGGCGCTGCCGGCGGCACGGGTGCGAGCCCTGCGGGTTCGCGGGACTCCGGTGCCGCGCAGCCGGGCTCCGGTGATGCCGACGCGCCCACCGTGTCCGGAGTCGTTGCCGACAAGGATGTTTCGCGGTCGGGCGGGGCCGACGCGACCGAGAAGTTCCAGACCGGAGCGGGTTCCGGCGGCCAGGGCACGTCAGCGGGCCGTCCCGGCGGGGAGGCACGCGGCGCGGGTGATCGGCCGGGCGCGGCGGCCGCCGCTGGAGCGGCTTCGTTGCGGAAGGGCGGGGGTGAGGTGCCCGCGTCGGAGGATCAGACCATCGCGATGCGGGTGGTGAATCCGGCGGACGCGCCGACCACCGCGATGCCGGTGCAGCGGCCGCAGAACACGGATCGGGTGGTGCCGTCCGCGGGTGGCAGGCCGATGACGCCGCCGCCGAATACGCCACGGGGTCCCGCGGGGCCTCGGCAGGCGGGGCATCAGGGGCCCGCCGGGCCGCATGGGCCGGGGATCGAGGAGACGCAGCCGTCGCCGCCGCGTGGACCGAGCGCGCCGCCCAAGCAGGCGTCGGCACCGTCGCCCGCCGAC
>NZ_JBCGFB010000276.1:0-581 GCF_038752175.1 Nocardia sp. No.11
TGGCCAAGCCCGGCGCCGAACCGCCCGCGCCCGCAGCGGATTCGGCCGCGAAACCGCCGGAGCACCCGGCGCCGCCGATGTTCACCAGCGGTGAGCCGACCCAGATCCTGCCGGTCGTCAAGCCCGGCGCCGAACCGCCCGCGCCCGATGACGCGGCGCCCGGACCGGATGCGCCGCGCGGCGACGCGGGTTTCCGTGCGCCGGAGGCGAATTCCGGTGTGCCCGGTACCCCCGGCGACTCCGGGGTGATCGGTGGCGACAGCACCGGACCCGCGACCGACGGCGTCATCGGCGGACTCGACCCGTCCCCGAACGGCCGCGATTCCGCGCCGCCGCGTGGGTCATCACGAGTGCAGCCGCCCACCGGCTATCCTCCGTCCGCGCCGCGCGTGTCGACTCCGGGTGACGCGTCCGGATTCGGCGCGCCCACCGAGGATTCCGGCGCGCGGCCGAGCATCGTGCCGCCGACCCGGCCGAGCATCGTCAACCCGCAACCGCGCGGTGTGGTGCCGCCGCCCGCGCCGAGCATCGTCAACACGCCGCCGCCCGGTGTCGTGCCGCCGCCCGCGCCGAGCATCGTC
>NZ_JBCGFB010000277.1:0-567 GCF_038752175.1 Nocardia sp. No.11
GGTGGCTTCGCGCTGGAGTTCCAGGGCGATGTCGATGAGCTGGTCTTCCTGGCCGCCGACGAGCTTGCGTTCGCCTGCGCGGACGAGCATTTCGGCGGCGGAGACGCCGTAGCGTTCGGCTTGGCGTTCGGCGTGGCGCAGGAAGCTGGAGTAGACGCCGGCGTAGCCCATCATGAGGGCTTGGCGGTCGAGGAGGCATTCTGCGGGCATGGCGGGGCGGACGACGTCTTCGGCGGCGTCGGTGACGGCGAAGAAGTCGACGCCGGTCTTGATGCCGAGTTTGTCGCAGACGCCGATGAAGGCTTCGACCGGCAGGTTGCCGGCGCCGGCGCCGAAGCGGCGGGCCGAGCCGTCGATCTGGGTGGCGCCTGCGCGTACGGCGTAGACGGAGTTCGCGACGGCGAGGCCGAGGTTTTCGTGGCCGTGGAAGCCGACCTGGGCGTCGTCGCCGAGTTCTGCGACCAGGGCCGAGACGCGGTCGGAGACCTGTTCCAGGACGAGCGCACCGGCCGAGTCGACGACGTAGACGCACTGGCAGCCGGCATCGGCCATGATGCGGGCCTGCTT
>NZ_JBCGFB010000278.1:0-567 GCF_038752175.1 Nocardia sp. No.11
GACATCGTCGACCTCCACCCCGGCTCAGGCGTCGATGGCCTGGAGTTCGCGCTCGCGCGAGATCTCGATCTTGCGGGGCTTGGCCTTCTCCGCCACCGGAACCGACACACGCAGAACCCCATTGCGATAGTCGGCACGAATCCGATCGGTATCCAGACTCTCCCCCAAGAACAACTGACGACTGAACACCCCACGCGGACGCTCCGCGGCGATCATCGACCGATCCGCATCCAGACCCGGCCGCGACGCACGCACCGTCACCACATTGCGCTCGACATCCAGATCCAAAGAGTCCGGATCGATCCCCGGCAGGTCGAACTCGACCACGAACTCGTCCCCCTCACGCCAGGCATCCATCGGCATCGCCGCCGGCCGCGCCGCCGTGCCGAACACCTGCTGGCTCCACCGGTCCAGATCACGGAAAGGATCGGTGCGCATCAACATGGCCGCCACCTCCAACTCACTCCATTCTCGATAGGATCGTCGCCAGATAACCTCTGTCATCCGACATAGATATTATTTAGCACTCGACCCAGATGAGTGCAAGCAGCAGAACCAAGTAATCTG
>NZ_JBCGFB010000279.1:0-563 GCF_038752175.1 Nocardia sp. No.11
TGCTGGCCGACCAGATCATCTCGGCTCGGGTGTAAGGAGATTCGACCATGAGCAATATCCTGAAGCCCTTCTCGGGCGAACTCGATGTGCGTGTCACCGACACCTCGCTGCGCGACGGCTCGCATCACAAGCGGCACCAGTTCACCGTCACCGAGGTGCGCGATATCGTTGCCGCCCTGGACGGTTCGGGCGTCCCGGTCATCGAGGTGACCCACGGTGACGGCCTCGGTGGGTCCTCGTTCAACTACGGTTTCTCGAAAACCCCTGAGCAGGAACTGATCAAGGCCGCCGCCGAGACCGCCAAGCAAGCCAAGATCGCCTTCCTCATGCTGCCGGGTGTCGGCGTCAAGGAAGACATCAAGATCTCCCAGGACAACGGCGCGTCCATCTGCCGCATCGCCACCCACTGCACCGAGGCCGACGTCTCGATCCAGCACTTCGGCCTGGCGCGCGAACTCGGCCTCGAGACCGTCGGATTCCTGATGATGGCCCACTCCACCACCCCGGAGAACCTGGCCAAGCAGGCCCGCATCATGGCCGATGCCGGCTGCCAGTGCGTCTAC
>NZ_JBCGFB010000280.1:0-559 GCF_038752175.1 Nocardia sp. No.11
CTGCGCGCGGCTGGCCGCCCGCACCGACGCCGCGGCCCTGGTCTTCGTCGACGCCGACGTCCGGCTCGCCCCGCACGCGATCGCCGCGGCGGTCACCGAATTACGCAGGCGTGGAGCCGGTCTGGTGTCGGCCTGGCCGGTGCAGGAGTCCGGCTCGGCCACCGAACGCCTGGTCCAGCCGCTGCTGGCCTGGTCGTGGGCCTCGACGCTGCCGGTCGGCCCGGCCAATCACAGTCTGCGCCCGTCGACCGCGGTGGCGTGCGGACAGTTCCTGGCCGTCGACGCCGCGGCCTATCGCGCCGCTGGCGGCCACGCGGCCGTCGCCGCCAGCGCCACCGAGGACCTCGACCTGGCCCGAGCGCTGCGCCGGACGGGTCATCGCACCGCTTTGGTGGCCGCGGGCCCCAGCGCGGGCACCCGGATGTACGACGGCGCGGCCGAACTCACCGAGGGCTACACCCGCTGGCTGTGGTCGGCCTACGGCGGCCGGGTCGACGCCGGCGCCGCGGTGGGCGCGCTCGCGGCCCTGGCCTACTGGATCCCGCCGCTGGCCGCGCTC
>NZ_JBCGFB010000281.1:0-550 GCF_038752175.1 Nocardia sp. No.11
TGCTGGCCGACCAGATCATCTCGGCTCGGGTGTAAGGAGATTCGAAACCATGGTCTACTCAGCTGATCTCGACATCCGCGTCACCGATACCTCGCTACGCGACGGATCCCACCACAAGCGCCATCAGTTCACCACGACCGAGGTGCGCGACATCGTCACCGCCCTCGACGGCGCCGGAGTGCCGGTCATCGAAGTCACCCACGGTGACGGCCTGGGTGGGTCCTCGTTCAACTACGGGTTCGCCAGAACACCGGAACAGGAACTCATCAAGGCCGCCGCCGAATCGGCCAAGCGGGCGCGCATCGCCTTCCTGATGCTGCCGGGTGTCGGCGTCAAGGACGACATCAAGATCGCCCAGGACAACGGCGCGTCCATCTGCCGCATCGCGACGCACTGCACCGAGGCCGACGTCTCCGTGCAGCACTTCCAGTTCGCCCGCGACCTCGGCCTCGAAACGGTCGGCTTCCTGATGATGTCGCACAGCCAGCCGCCGGCGGCGCTGGCGAAGCAGGCCCGCATCATGGCCGATGCCGGCTGCCAGTGCGTCTAC
>NZ_JBCGFB010000282.1:0-508 GCF_038752175.1 Nocardia sp. No.11
CGTCGATCTGGTGACACGCCTCGAAGAGGAGACCCGGATCGGCAAAGGCGGGACCCTGGCGGCGCAGCTGTCGCGGCTCGACCTGATCGTGCTCGACGAGCTCGGTTATCTGCCGTTCGCCCGCTCGGGAGGGCAGTTGCTGTTCCACCTCATCAGCAAGCTTTATGAGCGGACCAGCGTCATCATCACCACGAACCTCGCCTTCGGCGAATGGCCGACCGTGTTCGGCGATCCCAAGATGACCACGGCGCTGCTCGACCGCGTCACCCACCACTGCGATATCGTCGAGACGGGCAACGACAGCTGGCGCTTCAAAAACCGCAGCTGACAGCCACCTTCGGCGCCTTCAAAAATCTATCTTGCGCTGCGCGCGCCTCCGGTCGGGCTACGCCCGCCCTCCGCCGCACGCAGCGCAAGGCCATCTTCAACAAACCAGCATCATATTATCCGAAAAGGGGGTCCCTCTTCGACGCCGATCGGGGGTCCCTTTTGAACGCCGTTTGACACC
>NZ_JBCGFB010000283.1:0-477 GCF_038752175.1 Nocardia sp. No.11
AACGTCGCCCTCGACGTGGCGCGCGTGCTGGCCAAGACCGGTGACGAGCTGCTGCCGACCGAGATCCCGCCGAACGTCTACAAGGGGCTCAAGGCCAACAAGGCCGTCGAGGTCCACGTCTTCGGGCGCCGTGGCCCCGCCCAGGCCAAGTTCACCCCGCTCGAGCTGCGTGAACTCGACCACTCCCCGACGATCGAGGTCATCGTCGATCCCGAGGACATCGACTACGACGAGGGCTCCGAAGCCGCCCGCCGCAACTCCAAGCAGGTCGACATGGTCGCCAACACCCTCGAGCAGTGGGCGATCCGCGACCAGGGCAACCGCCCGCACAAGCTGTTCCTGCACTTCTTCGAGTCCCCGGCCGAGGTCATCGGCGAAAACGGCAAGGTCGTCGGTCTCAAGACCGAGCGCACCCAACTCGACGGCACCGGCAACGTCAAGGGCACCGGCGAGTTCAAGCAGTGGGACGTGCAGGCC
>NZ_JBCGFB010000284.1:0-474 GCF_038752175.1 Nocardia sp. No.11
AATGCCGCGGCTTCGGCGGTGTACTTGAGCCCCGCTACATTGTCGGCGCAGGATCACTTGACCAGTGAGCTATTACGCACTCTTTCAAGGGTGGCTGCTTCTAAGCCAACCTCCTGGTTGTCTAAGCGACCCCACATCCTTTTCCACTTAGTACACGCTTAGGGGCCTTAGCCGGCGATCTGGGCTGTTTCCCTCTCGACTACGAAGCTTATCCCCCGCAGTCTCACTGCCACGCTCTCACACACCGGCATTCGGAGTTTGGCTGACTTCGGTAAGCTTGTGGGCCCCCTAGGCCATCCAGTAGCTCTACCTCCGGCGTGAAACACGTGACGCTGCACCTAAATGCATTTCGGGGAGAACCAGCTATCACGGAGTTTGATTGGCCTTTCACCCCTACCCACAGCTCATCCCCTCAGTTTTCAACCTAAGTGGGTTCGGGCCTCCACGACGTCTTACCGTCGCTTCACCCTGGCC
>NZ_JBCGFB010000285.1:0-448 GCF_038752175.1 Nocardia sp. No.11
CCCACGGCCTGGGAGCCGCCACCGGCTGCCGCCGCGGCGTCTTCCACCGGTGTGCCGGTGGCCGGGCGAGCCGACTGGGTTGCGGCCGAGCCGGCGGCTGCCGCAGCGCCCGCCGCCACACCGCTTGCGGAGGAGTTCGCCGCGTTGCCTGTGGGGGTGCCTGGCGTGCCGCCTGCGGGGGTGCCTGGCATACGGCTCGCTGCTGCGGAGCCTGGCTCGGTCGCGGTGCCGCGATCTGTTGCCGTGGAGCTGGTCGCGTCGGTGCCCCCGGCAGGGGTAGTCGCGGCATCCACCGCCGCACCCGCGCCCGTGGGAGCGTCTGCTGCCGTGGCATCGGCGCGCGTGGGGCCGCTCGCTGCCGCGGAGCCTGCTGTCGCCGCGGCGCCGTGGTCTGCCGCGGAGCTGGTGGTAGCGGTCGAGTCGGCGGAGGAGCCCGGTCCGGCCGCCG
>NZ_JBCGFB010000286.1:0-434 GCF_038752175.1 Nocardia sp. No.11
TCCTCGCCGCCGAGGATCATGGTGAAGAACAGCTCGGGGAAGTACTTCACCGCGGGCCAGATGATCATCGTCAGCTTGCGGTCGATGGTGCCCATGCCGACCACATCGCGGTAGCCGATGCGGTTGATCATCTCCTGGAACATCATCGTGTGGTTGCACTCTTCGGCCGCCTCGTGGGTGACGTACCGGAACTCCGGGTCACCGTTGGGCACCGAGATCAGGTACTGCATCAGCCCGCGGATCAGCAGCTGCTCGAAGTCCAGGCCGACCTTGGCGATCCCGGCCTGCCGCCACATCCCCATCGCGATCTGCTTGTCGACGGGTTGCGCCTTGTACCAGGGGTGACGGCCCAGGGGGTCCTCGTCGGGCATGATCCAGCGCGGATCGTCGGAATGGACGGCGAACTCCGGCGACTCCCAGTCGATATCGACATA
>NZ_JBCGFB010000287.1:0-428 GCF_038752175.1 Nocardia sp. No.11
GCGCCGCCCTTGCCGTAGCCCCAGCCGCCGCCCGGTCCGCCGTAGCGACCGACGTCGATCTTCAGCTGTGTGCGTTCCCGCACGGCGATGACGGCCTGCACGCCGCCGCCCGCGCCGCCGGTGCCGACATCGCCGAAGTCGTGGCCGCCGCCCGCGCCCGCCGCGCCGAGCACGTCGGCGAAGATCTCGTCGACGCCGTCGCCGACGCAGTAGTACTGCGCGGCGTCGCCGTGCACGCCGAAGGTCGTCGTCCGGACGCCGTCGGCGGAGGTGAGGAACAGGACGTAGCCGTCGCCGGAGACCGAGGCGGTGGTGACGCTCGCCTTCGACAGACTCGGTGAGGCGTAGGAGGTCCCGCCACCGCCGCCCGCGCCACCAGCGCCCGGCACCGCGTGCGGGCCGTGCGAGATCGGCGTCTGCGGCCCCGC
>NZ_JBCGFB010000288.1:0-409 GCF_038752175.1 Nocardia sp. No.11
GCTCCCGGATCCTCGCCGAGCGTCTGACCGGCGCCGACGTCAAGGACAAGGGCGTGTCCGTCCTCACCGGCGGCACCGACGTGCACCTGGTCCTGGTCGACCTGCGCAACTCCGAGCTCGACGGCCAGCAGGCCGAGGATCTCCTGCACGAGGTCGGCATCACGGTCAACCGCAACGCCGTCCCGTTCGACCCGCGCCCGCCGATGGTCACCTCCGGCCTGCGCATCGGCACCGCCGCGCTGGCCACCCGTGGCTTCGGCGACGCCGAGTTCACCGAGGTCGCCGACATCATCGCCGCCGCTCTCGCCGGCACCTCCGACACCGACTCGCTGCGCGCCCGCGTCGCCAAGCTGGCCCAGAGCGTCCCGCTCTACCAGGGCCTGGAGGACTGGCGCCTGCTCGGCTGAGC
>NZ_JBCGFB010000289.1:0-399 GCF_038752175.1 Nocardia sp. No.11
ACGCATCTGGCGCCGTGAAGGGCTCAAGGTGCCGCAGAAGCAACCGAAGCGTGGAAGGCTCTGGCTCAATGACGGATCATGTATCCGCCTACGGCCGGAATATCCGGGTCATGTGTGGTCTTATGACTTCGTCGAGGGCCGCACGCACGATGGCCGCAAGTTCCGCATCCTGTCGATCATCGACGAGGCCAGCCGGGAGTGCCTCGCTCTGCCGGTGGCGCGGCGGTTGCGAAGTGAGGACGTCCTGGCAGCTCTCGCCGAGTTGTTCGTCACACGTGGTCCGCCAGCGCACATACGGTCAGACAACGGCCCGGAATTTATTGCCAATGCCGTGCAGCAATGGCTGGCGAAGATCGGCGTGAAGACGCTCTACATCACGCCCGGCAGCCCATGGGAGAA
>NZ_JBCGFB010000290.1:0-389 GCF_038752175.1 Nocardia sp. No.11
CAGGCCGCGCCAGCGCGGCGCGCGCTGGACGATCGCGGTCGACGGCGCCGTGAGCACGGCCCTGACCACGCTGGACGCGACGAGATAGAGCCGCTCGGCGACGAGAATCAGTGCGGCGCAGGCGAACGCCGCGACCGTGTGCGCGGCCACCATCGGCGCGCTGGGCAGGTGGAGCAGCTCGTCGTGGTGCGCGAGCGACGCCGACAACGCGAAGTGCCCGGCCCATTGCCCACCGAGCAGCACCGCACCGGCTCGCAGCAGCGGCGCGCCACCGGATCGCACGCGCGATCCGCCCGCGACGATGCCAGCGCCGAGCGAAACCAGCAGCAGCAGGGCGATATCGGCCGAGCGCGGCACGCCACCGCCCGCACCGCCGTGCGCGGCGACGG
>NZ_JBCGFB010000291.1:0-376 GCF_038752175.1 Nocardia sp. No.11
GTCATGCCGCGCGCGTACATCGAGATGATCTTGTCGTCGAAGTCCGGGAAGCGCCGCTGGTATTTGGTGATCAGCTTCGGATCGAAGGTCCCCGATCGGTCGCGCGGAATATCCAGCGTCACCCTCGACGTACCGGTCAGCATCGTCTTCTGCGACGTGCCGTTGCGCCGATTTCCGCCAGCCGCCTCCGCCTCCGATACCAGATGATCGTCAAGCTCCGCTGCCAGCATCCGCTCCGAAAGCGCCTTCTTCAACTCGTCGATCAAGCCGTCCTTGGCAAATAACGCCTGCGGATCACGCCCTGCCAGCAACTGATCCAAAATTTCCTTGTCGATTGCCATATGATGGGTCCTTTCCATTCCATCTTATGGCCTCG
>NZ_JBCGFB010000292.1:0-372 GCF_038752175.1 Nocardia sp. No.11
AGCTTCACAGTCTCCCACCTATCCTACACAAACCGTACCGAACACCAATACCAAGCTATAGTGAAGGTCCCGGGGTCTTTTCGTCCTGCCGCGCGTAACGAGCATCTTTACTCGTAATGCAATTTCGCCGAGTCTGTGGTTGAGACAGCAGAGAAGTCGTTACGCCATTCGTGCAGGTCGGAACTTACCCGACAAGGAATTTCGCTACCTTAGGATGGTTATAGTTACCACCGCCGTTTACCGGGGCTTAAATTCTCAGCTTCGCGCCGAAGCGCTAACCGGTCCTCTTAACCTTCCGGCACCGGGCAGGCGTCAGTCCGTATACATCGTCTTACGACTTCGCACGGACCTGTGTTTTTAGTAAACAGTCGC
>NZ_JBCGFB010000293.1:0-322 GCF_038752175.1 Nocardia sp. No.11
CCGGACTTCACGCTGTCGGGCACCGGGTAGGTGATGGTCAGGGTGACCGGGTTGCCGGAGTTGACGAACCAGCCGGTGCTGGTGACCTTCCAGCCGCCCGCGTTCGGTTCGGGGGTGACGTCCTCGGTGACCTGGCCGCCGATCGCGTGGTAGGCGGTGATGGTGGTCTTGGTCGGGGCGCCGAAGCCGACCGGCGGGAAGTCGGTGATGGTGTTGACGTAGGGGTTGCCGATCCCTGTGGTGCCGACGACGACCTTGTAGGTGACCGAGGTGCCGACGCCGATCTGCTCGGCGCTGGCGGTCTTGTCGTAGACGTGCGTGA
>NZ_JBCGFB010000294.1:0-320 GCF_038752175.1 Nocardia sp. No.11
GTGTGTTGTTTGAGAACTGCACAGTGGACGCGAGCATCTTTGTTAGTAAGTGTTTAAGAGCGTACGGTGGATGCCTTGGCACCAGGAGCCGATGAAGGACGTAGGAGGCTGCGATAAGCCTCGGGGAGCTGTCAACCGAGCTGAGATCCGAGGATTTCCGAATGGGGAAACCCAGCACGAGTGATGTCGTGTTACCCGCATCTGAATATATAGGGTGTGTGGAGGGAACGTGGGGAAGTGAAACATCTCAGTACCCACAGGAAGAGAAAACAACAGTGATTCCGTGAGTAGTGGCGAGCGAAAGCGGATGAGGCTAAACC
>NZ_JBCGFB010000295.1:0-312 GCF_038752175.1 Nocardia sp. No.11
TACGACCGCGAACAGGCCGCCTGGTCACGCATGACCAGCACCATCTCCCTCGGCGCCGCTGTCGGCACCCTGGTCGGCGGACTCGGCGGCGCCGCCGTCGGCTGCGTGCTCGGCGGGATCGTCGGCGCGACGGTCGCCTCGGCCACCATCGTCGGCCTGTTCGGCCCGTTCCTGCCCGCGGCGGCGGTCGGCTGCCTCGGCGGCATCCTCGCCATCGGCGCCCTCGGCACCGTGGCGGGACAGATTCTGGTGACCGCGCCGGTCGCCCTCGGCGCGGCCATCCAGTACTTCACCACGATCAACCAGCCGTTC